>CAZANT010000001.1:0-27482 GCA_964486575.1 uncultured Burkholderiaceae bacterium
CGGCACCGGCCAGACCAGCATCCGCGCCACCCAGGACCTGCAGATCATCAGCGGCTTGCCACCGCTGGTGCGCGAAGAAGACCAGTACCGCGCCCAGTTCACCCTGCGTAACACCACAGCACGGGCCATGAAAGTGGCGGTGTCGCCGCGCGCGACGCTGCTCACCCTGCAGCCACAGACGGTGGACCTTGCCGCGGGCGAAGCGAAAGAAGTCACCTGGGACGTCAACGCCCCCGCGCAACTGGCCTTCACCCGCGCCGAGGCCATCCTCTGGGAGATCGAAGCGCGGGAAACCGGCGCCACGGGCACCACACCGGCGCGGGACGCGCTGAAAGCCAGCCAACGCATCGTGCCGGCCGTGCCCATGACGGTCCAGCAAGCCACGCTGGTGCAATTGGATGGCAACTTCACCTTGCCCGTACAGCCACCCCCGGACGCGCTGCAGACCAACGGCCAGGTCCGCGGAGGGCTCAGGCTGGGTCTGCAGGCCAAACTGGCCGACAGCCTGCCTGGCGTTGAAGACTGGTTCGCCCGCTACCCTTACACCTGTCTGGAGCAAAAAACCAGCAAGGCCATTGGCCTGCGCGACGCAAAGCTGTGGCAAACGCTGGTGGCACAGCTGCCGGGCTACCTGGACGCCGACGGCTTGGCCAACTACTTCCCACCACGCGACGGTGAAGGCAACCGCGGCAGCGACGCGCTCACCGCCTACCTGCTGCTGGCCAGCGCAGAAGCCGCCAGCCAGGACCCGCGCTTCGACTTGCCAGCCGACGCCCGCGCGCTGATGGTGCAGGGCCTGACGGCGTTTGTCGAAGGCCGCATCAACCGCAGCGGCTGGAGCCCGCAAAAAGACCTCGATGTTCGCAAGCTCGCGGCGCTGGACGCGCTGGCCCGCAGCGGCCAAGCCAAAGGTCGCATGCTGACCAGCATCACCGTGGCGCCGAACCAGTGGCCCACCCATGCGGTACTGCACTGGGCCAACGTGCTGCAGCGGGTCACCGACGCGCCGCAGCGCACCGAGCGGCTGGCCGAAGCGATGCAAATCCTGCGTGCCCGGCTGGCCTACAACGGCACACGGACGGGCTTCTCCACCGACGCCAGCGACGGCTGGTGGTGGCTGATGGCCAGCGCCGACACCAACGCTGCGCAACTGCTGCTCACGGTGATGGACGATGCCGCCTGGCGGGGCGACATCGGCCGGCTCGCCACCGGCCTGCTGGCGCGCCAGCAGCGCGGCGCTTGGGGAACCACCACCGCCAACCTGTGGGGCAGCCTGGCTTTGCGCAAGTTTTCTGCCCGGTTCGAGTCCACGCCAGTCACTGGCACCACGCGCGCCAGCACGGCGGCCGCCCGCGGCAGCGTGGACTGGGCCAAGGCAGCCAGCCCGTCCCCCCTGGCCCTGACCCTGCCCTGGGGCAAAGACACTTCAGGAGACCAACTCAGCGTTACCCAGCAGGGCACGGGCAAGCCCTGGCTCACGCTGCAGTCGCTGGCGGCGGTGCCCCTGACCCGGCCGTTCAGCGCCGGCTACCAGATCCAAAAAACCGTCACGCCAACCCAGCAAGCCGTCAAAGGCCAATTCAACCGCGGCGACATCGTCCGCGTGACGCTGGAGATCAACGCCACGGCCGACATGACCTGGGTGGTGGTGAGTGACCCCATTCCTGGCGGCGCCACCATTCTGGGTGGTGGCCTGGGGCGCGACTCCGAGATCGCCACCCAGGGCGAAAAACAAAGTGGCAACGCGTCACCCGTGTTTGAAGAACGCAGCTTCGAGGCCTTGCGCAGCTACTTTGACTACCTGCCCAAAGGCAAGGTCAAAGTGGAATACACGGTGCGCCTGAACAACGTTGGCGACTTTTCGCTGCCCCCCACTCGGGTGGAAGCGATGTACGCCCCTGAGGTCTACGGGGAATTGCCCAACGCCCGCGTGAAGGTGGGGGCGGCCAAGTGACCACCCGCCAGACAGCCCGTCTGCTGCGAAAGGCGGCTGCTATCTTATTGATAGTAATACCATTAGATTCGGCTAGGGCCGTCCCGGCTTTTGACACGATAAGGGCCGATTTCAGGCCGTCCGACGTGCTGTTGACCGACCGCAGTGGCCACCCCCTGCAACGCCTGCGCACCGACGTCACGGTACGGCGTGGTCAGTGGGTGGCGCTGGCCGACATGTCGCCCGCGCTGCGCGAGGCCATGCTGCTGTCGGAAGACCGGCGCTTTTACGAACACAGTGGCATTGACTGGCGCGCCGTCTCAGCGGCTGCCTGGGGCAACCTGTGGCACAGCAAAACCCGGGGCGCCTCCACCATCACCATGCAACTCGCTGGCCTGCTGGACGACGACTTGCAGCACCGGCCCGGCGGTCGCAGCCTTGGCGCCAAGCTCGGCCAGACCGTGGCCGCACAGGCGCTGGAGCGGCGCTGGCGCAAAGACCAGATCTTGGAAGCCTGGCTCAACCTGGTGCCACTGCGCGGTGAGCTGGTCGGTATCGACGCACTCAGCCAGACCTTGTTCGGCAAAGCCCCCCACGGGCTGGACGACCGGGAAGCCGCTGTGGCCGCCGCCCTGGTTCGCGCACCCAATGCCCGGCCCGCCCAGGTGACCCAGCGCGCCTGCGCGTTGCTGAAAACCATGGCCAGCGCCATGCCGGACTGCGCTGGGCTGGACACCTTCGCCGCGCTGGTGCTGCAACGCAAGGCCTATGCGCCGAGCGACGGCATGGCGCCGCACCTGGCGCAGCACCTGCTGCGGCACAGTGCTGCGCCTGGCACGGCCACGCTGGCCACCAGCCTGCGCGCGCCGCTGCAACGCTTTGCCAGCCAGAGCCTGCAACAGCATCTGCGCGAGCTGCGCGGCCGCCATGTACAGGACGGCGCGGTGCTGGTGCTCGACAACGCCAGCGGCGAGGTGCTTGCGTGGGTCGGCTCGTCCGGCCCGCTGAGCGCCAGCGCCGAGGTGGACCACGTCCTGGCGCTGCGCCAGCCCGGCTCCACCCTCAAACCTTTTTTGTACGCACAGGCCATTGCCCAGCGGCGGCTCACTGCTGCCTCGCTGCTCGACGATACACCGACCCACATCGCCACCGGCGGGGGCCTGTACGTACCGCAAAACTACGACCACCGCTTCAAGGGCTTGGTGTCGGTGCGCACCGCCTTGGCTGCTTCGCTCAACGTGCCGGCGGTCCGCACCCTTGCCATGGTCTCGCCCGACGCCTTCCACAAACAACTGCGGTCGCTCGGCCTGCCGCTGAAAGAAAGCGGCGACTACTACGGCTTCAGCCTGGCGCTGGGAAGCGCTGAGGTTTCACTGCTGAACCTCACCAATGCCTACCGCGCATTGGCCAACGGCGGTCGCGCTGGGCCGGTGCGCTTCACCCCCGGCACCACCGTGCCGAAGCAGGCAGCACTCGAACCGCGGGCTGCCTTCATCGTCACCGACATCCTCAGCGACCCCCACGCCCGCGCCCGCACCTTTGGCACCGACAGCGTGCTATCCACCCGTTTCTGGACCGCCGTCAAAACCGGCACCAGCAAAGACCTGCGCGACAACTGGGCACTCGGCTACTCGTCCCGCTACACCGTGGGCGTGTGGGTCGGCAACGCCAGCGGCGCGCCAATGTGGGATGTCAGTGGCACCAGCGGCGCCGCTCCGGTGTGGGCGGCGGTGATGCAGTTCCTGCACCAGCACGAACCCAGCCGCACACCTGTGCCGCCCGCTGGACTGCAGCACGCCGCTGTGCAGTTCGGTCCCGGGCTCGAAGCGGCCCGCGACGAGTGGTTTCTGCCCGGCACGGCGCAGGCTAAATTTGCTATGGATTCAGGAGCAGTTTTACAGGATTCCACTGGGGCTCCAAGTAAAACTGACTCAAGCCTGCCAGCCAAAATCGTTCACCCGACCGCGGGCACCATCGTTGCGCTCGACCCCGACATTCCCCCCCACCGTCAGCGGCTGCAACTGCAGGCCAGTGGCCCCGCCGTGCGCTGGCTACTTGATGGCCAACCCCTGGGACGTGGCGCCGGCATCGCATGGCTGCCCTGGCCGGGCAAACACACTCTCTCGCTACAGGACGCGCGAGGCCAGACGATGGACAGCGTGCGCATCGAGGTACGGGGCGCAGGGGTGAGAACCGCGGCGCTGGCTTCAACCACGCGGTGAGCGCCGCTGGTGCACCACTGGGTGCCGCTCTGCCCACCAGAGCCGCCAAATGGTGCCGAAAATCCCCTTGGCTGCAGCGATCACACCGCGGACGGTGCCGCTGATTTTGGAGCGGCCAATGCGTGGCAACAATCTCACCGGCACCTCCACCATCTGCAGACCAACCTGGATCGCCCGCACCTGCATTTCCACTGTCCAGCCAAAGCGCCGATCGCGCATCGCCATGCGTTGAAGTGCATCGGCGCGTACCGCGCGGAAGGGCCCAAGATCGGTCACCGCCACACGCCACAACAGTCGTATCAGGGCGCTGGCCAGCAGGTTGCCAAACCGCTGCGGGAAACCCATCGCGTCGGCTGGTGGGTTGTGCCGGGCGCCAACCACCAGGTCGGCACCAGCCAACATGGGCGCCAGCAGATCGGCGGTTTGGGTGAGGTCCACCGACGCGTCGCCGTCGATGAACACCAGGCACCGCGCATGCGGCACCGCAGCCACACCGGCCAGGCAGGCCGCGCCGTAGCCGCGCTCAGTTTGCAGCACCACCCGGGCCCCGGCCCCGCGGGCGTGGTCGGCGGTGTCGTCGGTGGAGCCGTTGTTCACCACCACCACGCGGTCAAACACCGGCACCCCGCCCATGCGCTGGGCCAGTGCCTGCTGCACCACCCGACCAATGGCGTCGGCCTCGTTGAAGGCGGGCACCACCGCCACGCAGGGCCGTAGCCCAGCCAGTTGCAACGGGTCAGGCGACATGACTTTCCCTCGTTTGGCGCTGTCGTCGCTGTTGCCACCTGTCAACACCTGCCCCCAACAGCCATGCCAGCGCCACCGCCCACAGTGGCCAGTCGGCGGGTTGCCACACGCCCTCGCCGACAAAGCGGTCCAACACTTCATAGGCCAGCGGCACCGCGCTCACCCAGGCGAGCAGCCAAGCCCGGGGTTGCAGAGCCAAGGCGGGGACCAGCAGGCACAGGTACCAGGGAAACACCACCGGGCTGAACAGCAGCGGCGCGGCCAGCGCGAGTTGCAGGCCACTGACCCAGCGGGTGCGCGCCAGCCGTGCCGCCCAAGCCAGGCCAGCCAGCGTCAAGCCAACCGCCAGCGAGCCCGCCACCTCGGGCCGCGCCACCGACGCGAGTGCCGCAAACACCGGCGAGCCACCGCGCCACTTGGCGAAAAACACCCCCAAGCTGCCCACCGGCTGCAGACCCAACACCAGCGCCACACCGTAGCCCCCCGCCAACACCGCGAGCAACGCCAAGCTCAGCGTCATCGCCTGCTGCCAGCCTGCACGCTGCAACAAGCCCACCGCGAGCGGCAGCGCCGCCATCAAGGGCGCCAGCTTGACCAGCGCGCCCATGCCCAGCGCTGCGCCCGCAGCCAGCGGTCTGGAGGTCACGATGGCCCACAGACCCAGCGCCAGCGCCAGGGTGGAGACCGCGTCCACATGAGCACCTACGCCCGCTTCCAGCAGCAGCAAGGGCGACAAAGCCACCAGCGGCAAGTGCTGCGCCGCCCCTTGGCGCACCAGCACGTCCCGCATGACCCACAGTGTGGCCAGGCTGGCGGCGGAGGCCAACAGCTTCCACACCCAGACACCCCACACCGGCCCCGCCGTGGCCGACAGCGCAAACAGTGCCAAGGCGCCAGGCGGGTAGAGCGTGGGGTAGGCCGCGTGTTCGGCGGGTGTGGGCCAGAACGCACGCAGGTTGGCGACGGCGGGGGAGTCGGGGGCGACGCGGTAGGGGTCCAAGCCCGCCAGGGCCACGGCACCGTCCCACAGGTAACGCTCCACGTCGTGGGTGGTGAAGGCCGGCAGCGCCAGCACCAGCAACCGGGCCAGTACGCCAGCCAGCAGCGTGCCGTGCTGTGGTGCGTCCGGGTACTGGCAACTCAGCCGCCAGCCGACCAGCATCAGCCCCGTCAACGCCAGGTGCCAGACCATGGTGGCGCTGCCACGCCAAGACGGCGGCACCACAACCACCCACCAGCCGCCAGCGGCCACCGCCACGAACGCGAGGTTCAGAGCCGCCTGGGCGCGGTATCCCACCACGTTCACGCGACCGCCCTGACGCGCCACTCGCGCAGACTTTGCCCGCCAGAGAACAACAGCCCCCAGACGAACAACAGCAAAAACGGCGCCAGCGTCCACTGCCCGAGCGTCACCGCCCAGACGGTGTAGCAGCCAAACAGCAAGGCCAGCGCCACCTCAAACAGCTCGTAGCCGGGCAGGCGCTGGGCGTAGCTGCGTGGCCGGGCCGCCAGACCATGGTTGCGCATCGCATGTTCACCCAGTTTGGGCGTGCGGATGAAAGCGCTCTCGCGACCCAGCAGGGCTTCGAGCACCGCGCGGCCATTGTTCAGCCCGAGTCCAACGGCGGTAGCGAGCAAGGCTGGCACGTACACCCAGCGCTGCTCCAGGCTGCCGAACAACCGCCGCTGCCCGACCAGAAAAAACAGCAAATGGCTGCCCGTGGCAAGCACCAGCAGCGGCAGGTCCACCCACCTCAGCGTATCGAGCCAACCGGTCTCTTGGCGCACGACAATGCTTGGCAAGAGAAAGACCGCGCCGTGGATGAGCATCAGCAGGTAGGCAAGGTTGCTGGACAAATGCAGCGTGGCTTCCAGCTTGTGGCGCAGCGGCAGCGGTGCCCGCCAGACCAGAGGCAGGGTCTTCTTCATCACCTGAATGGCGCCTTTGGCCCAGCGGTGCTGTTGGCTTTTGAAGGCGTTCATCTCCACAGGTAACTCGCTTGGGCAGGCCACCTGCTGCAGGTACACAAAACGCCAGCCGTGCAACTGGGCGCGGTAGCTCAGGTCGAGGTCTTCGGTGATGGTGTCCCACTGCCAGCCGCCCGCGTCGGCGATCGCCTGGGTGCGCCAGAGACCTGCCGTGCCGTTGAAGTTGAAAAACGCGCCGGTCTGGTAACGGGCTGGCTGGTCGATCACAAAGTGCGCATCCAGCATGATCGCCTGTACCTCGGTGAGCGTGCTGTAGTGGCGGTTGAGGTGGGCCCAGCGCGTCTGCACCATGCCGACTTTGGAGTCGCCGAACGGGCCGATGGCTTCGCGCAACAGGTTGGGCGAGGGCACAAAGTCGGCGTCAAAAATGGCGATGAATTCGCCTTTCGCCAGCGGCATCGCTGCGGCCAAAGCGCCGGCCTTGTAGCCGGTGCGGTCGATGCGGTGCAGGTGGTCAATCCAGCAGCCACGGGCGCGATGCCAGGCCACGCGGGCGGCAGCCAGGCCCACGGTGTCGTCGGTGGAGTCGTCCAGCACCTGGATCTGCAGGCGGTCGGCCGGGTAGTCGAGCGCCGCGACCGCATCGATCAAACGCTCGACCACAAAACGTTCGTTGAAAACCGGCAACTGCACAGTAACTGTGGGCAGGCATTCGGGCCCCAGAATCGCCGTACTGGCTGGCGGCGTGCAGAGCGCCTGCCAAGTCAGCACCAGCCGGTGCACGCCGTAAATACAGAGGACGAACAGCAGGCCGAAATGGCCCAGCAACACCCCTGCCGACACCCATGTGTCCATGTTCCGCTGCCGCTCGCCAGTTCAGCGGGCGTAGACCAGCGCCAGCCCGTAGGCCGTGCCGCGCAGGGTGTTGTTGCCGTAGACGTCGCGGGTCACGGTGAACTCTGCCGCCAACGACGGGCCGAGCCTGACACCACCGGTCAACTCCACCTTGGCCAGGTCGAACTCCAGGTTCAGCGTTGGGTTGCCCGGACTCACCGCGCGGCGGTCGCTGTTGCCCAGCCCTTGGATGCCGTCAAGCTTGGTTCGGGCATAGACGCGCGACGTGATGTCGCCACCGTACTCCAGAAGGTAACGGAATTCGTCGGCCGGTGCGCCGAAGCGTTTGCGCAACCCGGCCTCGGCACCGAGGTAGCCCGCCTTGCCCAGCGAGCGGCCCAACTGCAAGCGAAACTCAAGGTCGGTCTGGCCATTGCCGAGGGCCACAGGGTCGTTCTCGCGGTAGGCGTAGGGCGCCTTGATCAACCACGAACTGGACACCACCGTTGGCCCGCTCGCATGCCGGAACCGCAACCCCAGGTCGATGTCGCCCACGCCGGTGTTGCGCTGGCGTGCACCGGTGGTATCGGTGCTGTTCAGGCGTTTGTAGGGAACCGAGCCGTACAAGGCAACGTCGTCTCGCAATCCGTACTCAAAGTAGTAGGTGAGGTTGCGGTCGGTGAACTTGCGGAAGTTTGCCGGTGCGGCACCATAAAAGGACTCGCTTGAAAAACTGTTGACCGAAAGCTTGTTGTAGGACGTACCCTCTTTCGGCGTCCACGCCCCAGCCCGGGCCAAAAGCGGCACGGCCATCAGGCCAAACACCATGGGCAGGCGCAGCCACTGGGGGACACGATTAACGGGTCGCATGCAGGTCTCCATCGGGTTGTGAACAGGTGCAGCGCACTTGCTGCCCGTTGCAGAGCCCAGGTGCAGGTGCTGAGCGTCTGTCAGGGCCGCCGAGAAAAACTTACATACCGTTTGAAAATTTATCCAGACCATCGTGAACCCCGCCAATCGCCCACGAACGACCCATAATTTGTGCATGGCCAAAGTCATCACCCAGATCGAAGACCTGCGCGTCCTGGCGCAGCAACGCGTGCCGCGCATGTTTTACGACTACGCCGATTCCGGCTCGTGGACGGAAAGTACCTACCGGGCCAACGAAAGTGATTTCGCCAGGATCCTGCTGCGCCAGCGCGTGGCGGTGAACATGGTGGGCCGAAGCACGGCCACCCAAATGGTCGGCCAAGACGTGGCCATGCCAGTGGCGATTGCACCGACGGGTCTCACCGGCATGCAGCACGCCGACGGCGAAATGCTGGGCGCGTTGGCGGCCAAGAAGTTCGGCATTCCGTTCACGCTTTCGACCATGAGCATCTGCTCGATCGAAGACGTCTCGCGCGCGACCGGCGGCCACCCGTTCTGGTTCCAGCTCTACGTGATGAAGGACCGCGGCTTCATCGAGCGGCTGATCGACCGTGCCAAGGCCGCGAACTGCTCGGCCTTGGTGCTAACGCTGGATCTGCAGATCCTTGGCCAACGCCACAAGGATCTGAAGAATGGCCTCAGCGCCCCGCCCAAACTCACGCTGGCCAATATCCTGAACCTGATGACCAAGCCGCGATGGTGCCTTGGCATGGCGGGTACGCCACGACGCCAGTTCGGCAACATCGTGGGTCACGTGAGCGGGGTGGACAACATGGGCTCCTTGAGCGAATGGACCGCCAAGCAATTCGATCCAGCGCTGAACTGGGGCGACGTGGAATGGATCAAGAAGCGCTGGGGCGGCAAGCTGATCCTGAAAGGTATCCAGGACGTTGAGGACGCCCGCATCGCCGCCAACAGCGGCGCAGACGCGCTCATCGTCTCCAACCACGGGGGCCGGCAACTGGACGGCGCACCGTCGTCCATCAGCGCTTTGCCAGAAATCGTTGATGCGGTTGGCAGCAAGATTGAAGTGCACATGGACGGCGGCATCCGCAGCGGGCAAGACGTGTTGAAAGCCGTGGCTCTTGGCGCCAAGGGCACTTACATTGGCCGGGCCTTCCTCTATGGCCTGGGCGCGATGGGCGAGGCCGGCGTGACCAAGGCGCTGGAAATCATCCACAAAGAGCTGGATTTGACGATGGCGTTTTGCGGTCGTACCCAGATCCATCAGGTGGACAAAACCATTTTGCAGCCCGGCACCTACCCGGTGTGATCCAGGCAGCCACCGCACTGCGATAGGCTTGTGGCGTGACCGCCACCGACACCTTGCCCACACTGCCGCGCCGCATTGCCCACCTCGACATGGACGCGTTCTACGCATCGGTCGAGTTGCTGCGCTACCCCCAGCTCAAGGGCTTGCCGGTGGTCATTGGCGGCAGTCGGCGTCGGTTGGACGACGCACTGCTGACCCGCTTTGCTGACACACCGCTGGACCGTATTCCGGTGGACGCCTTCCCCCTGCTGAAAAACTACACGGGCCGCGGCGTGATCACCACCGCCACCTACCCCGCACGGACTTTTGGCATCGGGTCGGCCATGGGGCTGATGAAGGCCGCCAAACTTTGCCCACAGGCGGTTTTGCTGCCGGTGGACTTTGACGAGTACCGCAAGTTTTCGCGCGCTTTTAAGGACGTCGTCACCGAGATTGCGCCGCTGATGGAAGACCGGGGGGTGGATGAGGTCTACATTGACTTCACCGCCGTGCCGGGCGGACAGCGTGAAGGCGGCAGGGTCCTGGCGCGGCTCATCCAGAGAAGCATTCTGGAAGCCACCGGGCTCACCTGCTCCATTGGTGTAGCGCCCAACAAGCTGCTGGCCAAGATGGCCAGCGAGTTCAACAAGCCCCAGGGCATCTCCATTGTGGTGGCCGACGATCTGGCCACCAAAATCTGGCCCCTGCCCTGCAGAAAAATCAATGGCATCGGCCCCAAGGCCGAAGCGAAGCTCAAGGCGTTCGGCCTGACCACGATTGGCGACATCGCCCATCGCGAACGGCCCTGGCTGGTAGAGCACTTCGGCAAGAGCTACGGTGCTTGGCTGTTCGACGCCGCCTGGGGTCGCGACGACCGGCCGGTGGTGACCGAGAGTGAGCCGGTATCGATGAGCCGCGAGACCACCTTTGAACGTGACCTGCATGCGGTGCGCGACCGCGCCGAGCTGGGCAGCATCCTCACCGCGCTGTGCGACAAGCTCGCGGCCGACCTGCAGCGCAAAGGCTACGTGGGAAGAACCGTGGGCATCAAGCTGCGTTATGGCAACTTCAAGAGCGTGACCCGCGACCAGACCATGGCCAGCCACAGCGCCGACGCGGCCACCCTGCGGCGGGTGGCCGGCCTGTGCTTGAAACGGGTGGACCTCGGGCCGCCGTTGCGGCTGCTGGGGGTGCGGGTCGGCTCACTTGCGCGTCCTGGAGACGGGGACACCAACGCGCCCTCGGTGGCCCAGCCCAGTGAACCCAGTTTGTTCGATGGCGCCTGAACTGCACACCTGCCCATGAAAAAAGCGTGCCGAGGCACGCTTTTGGGGGAAAGCACAGGGGCAATTACAGCGGTGCCGGCTCGTCGGTCTCGCTGGTGGCCAACTGGGCATCGCCCAAGGCGATGGGCTCGCCGTTTTCATTGGTACCGCCGGCCAGGTTGGCGGTGAACGAGAAAGCCTGGCGACTGTCCTGCGTCGCGCCTTGGCTGACGTCAGAGCCAGGGAAGCTGGACTCGCCACCGCCGCCGCCGCAGGCGGCCACGGTGAGGGTCAAAGCCGCGGCCAAGGCGGTCAGTGCGGTGGTTTTCTGGGTGGGTGTCATGGCAGTCATCTCAGTTCGCAGGGAAGTTGCGGGCACCTGGCAATGGCGTGTTCAGGTAGGGGAACACGGTTTTGAAGTCGGTGGCCGAAGCACGAACACCATCAACAAACGCCACCCCACCAGCGGGGGCGTCGCTGGCACGGCAACCGACGGCGGTGTTCACGCCGTCAATCGTGCACAGCGCGCCCATTGCCACACGCAAGGACAAGTCCACCACGTCGTCACCCAAACGGCGGCCGTTCGGGAAGCCGGCGTTGTCACCAGCCACCACGCCCAAAGCGTTCTGAGAGGCGGCAGGTGTCGGCGGTGTCGAGGTGTTGAGACGCAACATTTCGGTCAGTGGGCCACCCTGGCCGATGGCGGTGATGTTGGCCGGGCGGTTCACGCCGGGCAAGCCGGTCAAAAACACGGTCAACAAATCCGTACGCGGGAAGTTGGTGGGTGCCACTGCAGTCGGAAACAGCGCCTGAATCAGGGCGGGCAGCGTGGGGTTGGTCACGTAGTCCGCAAAGTTGCTGGCGTCGTTCAGGGGCTTGGAGCCGTTGAACTTGTCCTTGTCACGCAGGCCGATCACCACCTCGTTCACCAAAGGGTGCCCGAGTCGGGACACCTGGGTCCACGCACCGCCCACGCGTTCGCTGGCTTGCAGGCCGGACGGTGTGGCGCCGTTGAGCAAACGTGCCTGACGCAGGCTGGCAGTGGTCCAGCCGCCAATGACCGGGTCGTTGCCAGCGGTCAAACAGCTGCGCGGCACTTCCAATGCCAGCGAAGTCACGTTTTTGTCTTCGAGTTCACCGAACTTGCCCAGCGCCGCCGCGTTGGCTTCGCTGGTGATGACGGCCGCCGGCGCGTTCACCAAGTCAAAAATGGTGCCGAGATTGACCGAGAAAGCTTCCTTGCGTTGGCCCACAAACACCTTGGCCGGTGCCGAGCACCCCGGGATGTTGACGGTATGGATGAAGTTGTTAGCGTACGCGTCGTAGGCGGCGGAGTTGCCGAAGGTCTTTTCACCGATGTAATCAATGGGCTTGGCGAAGGTCGCGCTGCCGCCGTTGGCGTTGGTCACGGTAGCGCGGGTGCCGGCGCGGCGGTCACCACGGACCACGGTCACGGTGTAGCTCTCGTTGTAGCTCAGGTTGGCGCCCTGTGCGTTGACGGCGCCCGCCTGGCGCAGCGGAATGGCAACTGTTTTTTGGTTTGCACCGGTACCGATCGGCAAGGCAATGCCGGCACCGTTGTTGGCCAAGGTGTTGCTGAAGCGGAACTGGAAGGTGAGGTCTTCCCGGCCGTCGCCGTTGTTGTCCACATGGATTTCGTACAACGCGTTCGGATCCAGCGAGAAGTAATTAGGGCCCCCGTACGGATCCTGCAGCGGCAGGTAGTTGGCAATCAGCGTGACCATACCGGTGCGGTTGGGCTCGTAGCTGTTGAACATGTAGAAGTCGGTGCCGTCAGCCTTGGGGGCGGTCGTGATGAACGGCGCCTCGCGGTGGCTGGACGCAATTGCGGCGCCGGTGACTGCCATTAGCAGACAGGCTTTCGCCAGCTGTTTAAGTTTGAACGCCATGGAGTGCTCCTGAATATGGTTGTACGTGAAATGACTAACAACCTACGCAGTATGGGTGGCAGCAGATGCCAAATGACCAATACCCCTTCACCCACATAACGCGCCAAGCTGACTTGCATCCACATCCGGATACGCTGCGTACACCGAGGGTAAGATGTCTTTAGCATTCTTCATAAGGCTCCCATGACGCGACGCACCCTGCTGCCCCTGTCCCACCAAACCCATCGGAGCTGGGCACCCGCAGTGGCTGCTTTGTGGGCCATCTGCCCGCCCCATGCGCTGGGGCAAGAAGGCGGCACCTTGGCGCCTGTGGTGGTGCAAACCTCGCGTACCAGCCAGTTGGGCGAGGCCAGCACCGCCAACAGCGGCGTGGTGACACAAGAACAACTCGACGCGCGTACCGTCTACCGGCCAGGCGAGTTACTGGAGGCGGTGCCGGGTCTCATCGTGACCCAGCACAGCGGCGAGGGCAAAGCCAATCAGTTTTTCTTGCGCGGCTTCAACCTCGACCACGGCACCGATCTGCGCACCACCGTAGACGGCATGCCGGTCAACCAGCGCAGCCACGGCCACGGGCAGGGCTACACCGACCTGAACTTTCTGATCCCTGAACTGGCCGACCTGCTGGACTACCGCAAAGGCCCGTTCTACGCCGCCGAGGGCGACTTCGCCTCGGCCGGTGCGGTCAACATCCGATACGCCGACACCCTGAAGCAAGGCCTTGCTTCAGGGTGTCGGCGTATCGGATGTTGACCGCACCGGCCGAGGCGAAGTCGCCCTCGGCGGCGTAGAACGGGCCTTTGCGGTAGTCCAGCAGGTCGGCCAGTTCAGGGATCAGAAAGTTCAGGTCGGTGTAGCCCTGCCCGTGGCCGTGGCTGCGCTGGTTGACCGGCATGCCGTCTACGGTGGTGCGCAGATCGGTGCCGTGGTCGAGGTTGAAGCCGCGCAAGAAAAACTGATTGGCTTTGCCCTCGCCGCTGTGCTGGGTCACGATGAGACCCGGCACCGCCTCCAGTAACTCGCCTGGCCGGTAGACGGTACGCGCGTCGAGTTGTTCTTGTGTCACCACGCCGCTGTTGGCGGTGCTGGCCTCGCCCAACTGGCTGGTACGCGAGGTTTGCACCACCACAGGCGCCAAGGTGCCGCCTTCTTGCCCCAGCGCATGGGGCGGGCAGATGGCCCACAAAGCAGCCACTGCGGGTGCCCAGCTCCGATGGGTTTGGTGGGACAGGGGCAGCAGGGTGCGTCGCGTCATGGGAGCCTTATGAAGAATGCTAAAGACATCTTACCCTCGGTGTACGCAGCGTATCCGGATGTGGATGCAAGTCAGCTTGGCGCGTTATGTGGGTGAAGGGGTATTGGTCATTTGGCATCTGCTGCCACCCATACTGCGTAGGTTGTTAGTCATTTCACGTACAACCATATTCAGGAGCACTCCATGGCGTTCAAACTTAAACAGCTGGCGAAAGCCTGTCTGCTAATGGCAGTCACCGGCGCCGCAATTGCGTCCAGCCACCGCGAGGCGCCGTTCATCACGACCGCCCCCAAGGCTGACGGCACCGACTTCTACATGTTCAACAGCTACGAGCCCAACCGCACCGGTATGGTCACGCTGATTGCCAACTACCTGCCGCTGCAGGATCCGTACGGGGGCCCTAATTACTTCTCGCTGGATCCGAACGCGTTGTACGAAATCCATGTGGACAACAACGGCGACGGCCGGGAAGACCTCACCTTCCAGTTCCGCTTCAGCAACACCTTGGCCAACAACGGTGCCGGCATTGCCTTGCCGATCGGTACCGGTGCAAACCAAAAAACAGTTGCCATTCCGCTGCGCCAGGCGGGCGCCGTCAACGCACAGGGCGCCAACCTGAGCTACAACGAGAGCTACACCGTGACCGTGGTCCGTGGTGACCGCCGCGCCGGCACCCGCGCTACCGTGACCAACGCCAACGGCGGCAGCGCGACCTTCGCCAAGCCCATTGATTACATCGGTGAAAAGACCTTCGGCAACTCCGCCGCCTACGACGCGTACGCTAACAACTTCATCCATACCGTCAACATCCCGGGGTGCTCGGCACCGGCCAAGGTGTTTGTGGGCCAACGCAAGGAAGCTTTCTCGGTCAATCTCGGCACCATTTTTGACTTGGTGAACGCGCCGGCGGCCGTCATCACCAGCGAAGCCAACGCGGCGGCGCTGGGCAAGTTCGGTGAACTCGAAGACAAAAACGTGACTTCGCTGGCATTGGAAGTGCCGCGCAGCTGTTTGACCGCTGGCAACGACCCGGTCATTGGCGGCTGGACCACTGCCAGCCTGCGTCAGGCACGTTTGCTCAACGGCGCCACACCGTCCGGCCTGCAAGCCAGCGAACGCGTGGGCGGTGCGTGGACCCAGGTGTCCCGACTCGGGCACCCTTTGGTGAACGAGGTGGTGATCGGCCTGCGTGACAAGGACAAGTTCAACGGCTCCAAGCCCCTGAACGACGCCAGCAACTTTGCGGACTACGTGACCAACCCCACGCTGCCCGCCCTGATTCAGGCGCTGTTTCCGACTGCAGTGGCACCCACCAACTTCCCGCGTACGGATTTGTTGACCGTGTTTTTGACCGGCTTGCCCGGCGTGAACCGCCCGGCCAACATCACCGCCATCGGCCAGGGTGGCCCACTGACCGAAATGTTGCGTCTCAACACCTCGACACCGCCGACACCTGCCGCCTCTCAGAACGCTTTGGGCGTGGTGGCTGGTGACAACGCCGGCTTCCCGAACGGCCGCCGTTTGGGTGACGACGTGGTGGACTTGTCCTTGCGTGTGGCAATGGGCGCGCTGTGCACGATTGACGGCGTGAACACCGCCGTCGGTTGCCGTGCCAGCGACGCCCCCGCTGGTGGGGTGGCGTTTGTTGATGGTGTTCGTGCTTCGGCCACCGACTTCAAAACCGTGTTCCCCTACCTGAACACGCCATTGCCAGGTGCCCGCAACTTCCCTGCGAACTGAGATGACTGCCATGACACCCACCCAGAAAACCACCGCACTGACCGCCTTGGCCGCGGCTTTGACCCTCACCGTGGCCGCCTGCGGCGGCGGCGGTGGCGAGTCCAGCTTCCCTGGCTCTGACGTCAGCCAAGGCGCGACGCAGGACAGTCGCCAGGCTTTCTCGTTCACCGCCAACCTGGCCGGCGGTACCAATGAAAACGGCGAGCCCATCGCCTTGGGCGATGCCCAGTTGGCCACCAGCGAGACCGACGAGCCGGCACCGCTGTAATTGCCCCTGTGCTTTCCCCCAAAAGCGTGCCTCGGCACGCTTTTTTCATGGGCAGGTGTGCAGTTCAGGCGCCATCGAACAAACTGGGTTCACTGGGCTGGGCCACCGAGGGCGCGTTGGTGTCCCCGTCTCCAGGACGCGCAAGTGAGCCGACCCGCACCCCCAGCAGCCGCAACGGCGGCCCGAGGTCCACCCGTTTCAAGCACAGGCCGGCCACCCGCCGCAGGGTGGCCGCGTCGGCGCTGTGGCTGGCCATGGTCTGGTCGCGGGTCACGCTCTTGAAGTTGCCATAACGCAGCTTGATGCCCACGGTTCTTCCCACGTAGCCTTTGCGCTGCAGGTCGGCCGCGAGCTTGTCGCACAGCGCGGTGAGGATGCTGCCCAGCTCGGCGCGGTCGCGCACCGCATGCAGGTCACGTTCAAAGGTGGTCTCGCGGCTCATCGATACCGGCTCACTCTCGGTCACCACCGGCCGGTCGTCGCGACCCCAGGCGGCGTCGAACAGCCAAGCACCGTAGCTCTTGCCGAAGTGCTCTACCAGCCAGGGCCGTTCGCGATGGGCGATGTCGCCAATCGTGGTCAGGCCGAACGCCTTGAGCTTCGCTTCGGCCTTGGGGCCGATGCCATTGATTTTTCTGCAGGGCAGGGGCCAGATTTTGGTGGCCAGATCGTCGGCCACCACAATGGAGATGCCCTGGGGCTTGTTGAACTCGCTGGCCATCTTGGCCAGCAGCTTGTTGGGCGCTACACCAATGGAGCAGGTGAGCCCGGTGGCTTCCAGAATGCTTCTCTGGATGAGCCGCGCCAGGACCCTGCCGCCTTCACGCTGTCCGCCCGGCACGGCGGTGAAGTCAATGTAGACCTCATCCACCCCCCGGTCTTCCATCAGCGGCGCAATCTCGGTGACGACGTCCTTAAAAGCGCGCGAAAACTTGCGGTACTCGTCAAAGTCCACCGGCAGCAAAACCGCCTGTGGGCAAAGTTTGGCGGCCTTCATCAGCCCCATGGCCGACCCGATGCCAAAAGTCCGTGCGGGGTAGGTGGCGGTGGTGATCACGCCGCGGCCCGTGTAGTTTTTCAGCAGGGGGAAGGCGTCCACCGGAATACGGTCCAGCGGTGTGTCAGCAAAGCGGGTCAGCAGTGCGTCGTCCAACCGACGCCGACTGCCGCCAATGACCACCGGCAAGCCCTTGAGCTGGGGGTAGCGCAGCAACTCGACCGATGCGTAGAACGCGTCCATGTCGAGGTGGGCAATGCGGCGCGGCAGTGTGGGCAAGGTGTCGGTGGCGGTCACGCCACAAGCCTATCGCAGTGCGGTGGCTGCCTGGATCACACCGGGTAGGTGCCGGGCTGCAAAATGGTTTTGTCCACCTGATGGATCTGGGTACGACCGCAAAACGCCATCGTCAAATCCAGCTCTTTGTGGATGATTTCCAGCGCCTTGGTCACGCCGGCCTCGCCCATCGCGCCCAGGCCATAGAGGAAGGCCCGGCCAATGTAAGTGCCCTTGGCGCCAAGAGCCACGGCTTTCAACACGTCTTGCCCGCTGCGGATGCCGCCGTCCATGTGCACTTCAATCTTGCTGCCAACCGCATCAACGATTTCTGGCAAAGCGCTGATGGACGACGGTGCGCCGTCCAGTTGCCGGCCCCCGTGGTTGGAGACGATGAGCGCGTCTGCGCCGCTGTTGGCGGCGATGCGGGCGTCCTCAACGTCCTGGATACCTTTCAGGATCAGCTTGCCGCCCCAGCGCTTCTTGATCCATTCCACGTCGCCCCAGTTCAGCGCTGGATCGAATTGCTTGGCGGTCCATTCGCTCAAGGAGCCCATGTTGTCCACCCCGCTCACGTGACCCACGATGTTGCCGAACTGGCGTCGTGGCGTACCCGCCATGCCAAGGCACCATCGCGGCTTGGTCATCAGGTTCAGGATATTGGCCAGCGTGAGTTTGGGCGGGGCGCTGAGGCCATTCTTCAGATCCTTGTGGCGTTGGCCAAGGATCTGCAGATCCAGCGTTAGCACCAAGGCCGAGCAGTTCGCGGCCTTGGCACGGTCGATCAGCCGCTCGATGAAGCCGCGGTCCTTCATCACGTAGAGCTGGAACCAGAACGGGTGGCCGCCGGTCGCGCGCGAGACGTCTTCGATCGAGCAGATGCTCATGGTCGAAAGCGTGAACGGAATGCCGAACTTCTTGGCCGCCAACGCGCCCAGCATTTCGCCGTCGGCGTGCTGCATGCCGGTGAGACCCGTCGGTGCAATCGCCACTGGCATGGCCACGTCTTGGCCGACCATTTGGGTGGCCGTGCTTCGGCCCACCATGTTCACCGCCACGCGCTGGCGCAGCAGGATCCTGGCGAAATCACTTTCGTTGGCCCGGTAGGTACTTTCCGTCCACGAGCCGGAATCGGCGTAGTCGTAAAACATGCGCGGCACGCGTTGCTGCGCCAGGACGCGCAGGTCTTCGATCTGGGTGATGACTTTGGCCATGCACAAATTATGGGTCGTTCGTGGGCGATTGGCGGGGTTCACGATGGTCTGGATAAATTTTCAAACGGTATGTAAGTTTTTCTCGGCGGCCCTGACAGACGCTCAGCACCTGCACCTGGGCTCTGCAACGGGCAGCAAGTGCGCTGCACCTGTTCACAACCCGATGGAGACCTGCATGCGACCCGTTAATCGTGTCCCCCAGTGGCTGCGCCTGCCCATGGTGTTTGGCCTGATGGCCGTGCCGCTTTTGGCCCGGGCTGGGGCGTGGACGCCGAAAGAGGGTACGTCCTACAACAAGCTTTCGGTCAACAGTTTTTCAAGCGAGTCCTTTTATGGTGCCGCACCGGCAAACTTCCGCAAGTTCACCGACCGCAACCTCACCTACTACTTTGAGTACGGATTGCGAGACGACGTTGCCTTGTACGGCTCGGTTCCCTACAAACGCCTGAACAGCACCGATACCACCGGTGCACGCCAGCGCAACACCGGCGTGGGCGACATCGACCTGGGGTTGCGGTTCCGGCATGCGAGCGGGCCAACGGTGGTGTCCAGTTCGTGGTTGATCAAGGCGCCCTACGCCTACCGCGAGAACGACCCTGTGGCCCTCGGCAATGGCCAGACCGACCTTGAGTTTCGCTTGCAGTTGGGCCGCTCGCTGGGCAAGGCGGGCTACCTCGGTGCCGAGGCCGGGTTGCGCAAACGCTTCGGCGCACCGGCCGACGAATTCCGTTACCTTCTGGAGTACGGTGGCGACATCACGTCGCGCGTCTATGCCCGAACCAAGCTTGACGGCATCCAAGGGCTGGGCAACAGCGACCGCCGCGCGGTGAGTCCGGGCAACCCAACGCTGAACCTGGAGTTCGACCTGGCCAAGGTGGAGTTGACCGGTGGTGTCAGGCTCGGCCCGTCGTTGGCGGCAGAGTTCACCGTGACCCGCGACGTCTACGGCAACAACACCCTGCGCGGCACGGCCTACGGGCTGGCGCTGGTCTACGCCCGCTGAACTGGCGAGCGGCAGCGGAACATGGACACATGGGTGTCGGCAGGGGTGTTGCTGGGCCATTTCGGCCTGCTGTTCGTCCTCTGTATTTACGGCGTGCACCGGCTGGTGCTGACTTGGCAGGCGCTCTGCACGCCGCCAGCCAGTACGGCGATTCTGGGGCCCGAATGCCTGCCCACAGTTACTGTGCAGTTGCCGGTTTTCAACGAACGTTTTGTGGTCGAGCGTTTGATCGATGCGGTCGCGGCGCTCGACTACCCGGCCGACCGCCTGCAGATCCAGGTGCTGGACGACTCCACCGACGACACCGTGGGCCTGGCTGCCGCCCGCGTGGCCTGGCATCGCGCCCGTGGCTGCTGGATTGACCACCTGCACCGCATCGACCGCACCGGCTACAAGGCCGGCGCTTTGGCCGCAGCGATGCCGCTGGCGAAAGGCGAATTCATCGCCATTTTTGACGCCGACTTTGTGCCCTCGCCCAACCTGTTGCGCGAAGCCATCGGCCCGTTCGGCGACTCCAAAGTCGGCATGGTGCAGACGCGCTGGGCCCACCTCAACCGCCACTACAGCACGCTCACCGAGGTACAGGCGATCATGCTGGATGCGCACTTTGTGATCGACCAGCCAGCCCGTTACCAGACCGGCGCGTTTTTCAACTTCAACGGCACGGCAGGTCTCTGGCGCACCCAGGCGATCGCCGACGCGGGCGGCTGGCAGTGGGACACCATCACCGAAGACCTCGACCTGAGCTACCGCGCCCAGTTGCACGGCTGGCGTTTTGTGTACCTGCAGCAGGTGGCCTGCCCAAGCGAGTTACCTGTGGAGATGAACGCCTTCAAAAGCCAACAGCACCGCTGGGCCAAAGGCGCCATTCAGGTGATGAAGAAGACCCTGCCTCTGGTCTGGCGGGCACCGCTGCCGCTGCGCCACAAGCTGGAAGCCACGCTGCATTTGTCCAGCAACCTTGCCTACCTGCTGATGCTCATCCACGGCGCGGTCTTTCTCTTGCCAAGCATTGTCGTGCGCCAAGAGACCGGTTGGCTCGATACGCTGAGGTGGGTGGACCTGCCGCTGCTGGTGCTTGCCACGGGCAGCCATTTGCTGTTTTTTCTGGTCGGGCAGCGGCGGTTGTTCGGCAGCCTGGAGCAGCGCTGGGTGTACGTGCCAGCCTTGCTCGCTACCGCCGTTGGACTCGGGCTGAACAATGGCCGCGCGGTGCTCGAAGCCCTGCTGGGTCGCGAGAGCGCTTTCATCCGCACGCCCAAACTGGGTGAACATGCGATGCGCAACCATGGTCTGGCGGCCCGGCCACGCAGCTACGCCCAGCGCCTGCCCGGCTACGAGCTGTTTGAGGTGGCGCTGGCCTTGCTGTTTGGCTGCTACACCGTCTGGGCGGTGACGCTCGGGCAGTGGACGCTGGCGCCGTTTTTGCTGTTGTTCGTCTGGGGGCTGTTGTTCTCTGGCGGGCAAAGTCTGCGCGAGTGGCGCGTCAGGGCGGTCGCGTGAACGTGGTGGGATACCGCGCCCAGGCGGCTCTGAACCTCGCGTTCGTGGCGGTGGCCGCTGGCGGCTGGTGGGTGGTTGTGGTGCCGCCGTCTTGGCGTGGCAGCGCCACCATGGTCTGGCACCTGGCGTTGACGGGGCTGATGCTGGTCGGCTGGCGGCTGAGTTGCCAGTACCCGGACGCACCACAGCACGGCACGCTGCTGGCTGGCGTACTGGCCCGGTTGCTGGTGCTGGCGCTGCCGGCCTTCACCACCCACGACGTGGAGCGTTACCTGTGGGACGGTGCCGTGGCCCTGGCGGGCTTGGACCCCTACCGCGTCGCCCCCGACTCCCCCGCCGTCGCCAACCTGCGTGCGTTCTGGCCCACACCCGCCGAACACGCGGCCTACCCCACGCTCTACCCGCCTGGCGCCTTGGCACTGTTTGCGCTGTCGGCCACGGCGGGGCCGGTGTGGGGTGTCTGGGTGTGGAAGCTGTTGGCCTCCGCCGCCAGCCTGGCCACACTGTGGGTCATGCGGGACGTGCTGGTGCGCCAAGGGGCGGCGCAGCACTTGCCGCTGGTGGCTTTGTCGCCCTTGCTGCTGCTGGAAGCGGGCGTAGGTGCTCATGTGGACGCGGTCTCCACCCTGGCGCTGGCGCTGGGTCTGTGGGCCATCGTGACCTCCAGACCGCTGGCTGCGGGCGCAGCGCTGGGCATGGGCGCGCTGGTCAAGCTGGCGCCCTTGATGGCGGCGCTGCCGCTCGCGGTGGGCTTGTTGCAGCGTGCAGGCTGGCAGCAGGCGATGACGCTGAGCTTGGCGTTGCTCGCGGTGTTGGCGGGGGGCTACGGTGTGGCGCTGGTGTTGGGTCTGCAGCCGGTGGGCAGCTTGGGGGTGTTTTTCGCCAAGTGGCGCGGTGGCTCGCCGGTGTTTGCGGCACTCGCGTCGGTGGCGCGGCCCGAGGTGGCGGGCTCGCTGGCGGTTGGCTTGACGCTGGCTGGCCTGGCTTGGGCGGCACGGCTGGCGCGCACCCGCTGGGTCAGTGGCCTGCAACTCGCGCTGGCCGCGCCGCTGCTGTTCAGCCCGGTGGTGTTTCCCTGGTACCTGTGCCTGCTGGTCCCCGCCTTGGCTCTGCAACCCCGGGCTTGGCTGCTCGCCTGGGTGAGCGCGGTGCCGCTGGCCTATGAAGTGTTGGACCGCTTTGTCGGCGAGGGCGTGTGGCAACCCGCCGACTGGCCACTGTGGGCGGTGGCGCTGGCATGGCTGTTGGGGGCAGGTGTTGACAGGTGGCAACAGCGACGACAGCGCCAAACGAGGGAAAGTCATGTCGCCTGACCCGTTGCAACTGGCTGGGCTACGGCCCTGCGTGGCGGTGGTGCCCGCCTTCAACGAGGCCGACGCCATTGGTCGGGTGGTGCAGCAGGCACTGGCCCAGCGCATGGGCGGGGTGCCGGTGTTTGACCGCGTGGTGGTGGTGAACAACGGCTCCACCGACGACACCGCCGACCACGCCCGCGGGGCCGGGGCCCGGGTGGTGCTGCAAACTGAGCGCGGCTACGGCGCGGCCTGCCTGGCCGGTGTGGCTGCGGTGCCGCATGCGCGGTGCCTGGTGTTCATCGACGGCGACGCGTCGGTGGACCTCACCCAAACCGCCGATCTGCTGGCGCCCATGTTGGCTGGTGCCGACCTGGTGGTTGGCGCCCGGCACAACCCACCAGCCGACGCGATGGGTTTCCCGCAGCGGTTTGGCAACCTGCTGGCCAGCGCCCTGATACGACTGTTGTGGCGTGTGGCGGTGACCGATCTTGGGCCCTTCCGCGCGGTACGCGCCGATGCACTTCAACGCATGGCGATGCGCGATCGGCGCTTTGGCTGGACAGTGGAAATGCAGGTGCGGGCGATCCAGGTTGGTCTGCAGATGGTGGAGGTGCCGGTGAGATTGTTGCCACGCATTGGCCGCTCCAAAATCAGCGGCACCGTCCGCGGTGTGATCGCTGCAGCCAAGGGGATTTTCGGCACCATTTGGCGGCTCTGGTGGGCAGAGCGGCACCCAGTGGTGCACCAGCGGCGCTCACCGCGTGGTTGAAGCCAGCGCCGCGGTTCTCACCCCTGCGCCCCGTACCTCGATGCGCACGCTGTCCATCGTCTGGCCTCGCGCGTCCTGTAGCGAGAGAGTGTGTTTGCCCGGCCAGGGCAGCCATGCGATGCCGGCGCCACGTCCCAGGGGTTGGCCATCAAGTAGCCAGCGCACGGCGGGGCCACTGGCCTGCAGTTGCAGCCGCTGACGGTGGGGGGGAATGTCGGGGTCGAGCGCAACGATGGTGCCCGCGGTCGGGTGAACGATTTTGGCTGGCAGGCTTGAGTCAGTTTTACTTGGAGCCCCAGTGGAATCCTGTAAAACTGCTCCTGAATCCATAGCAAATTTAGCCTGCGCCGTGCCGGGCAGAAACCACTCGTCGCGGGCCGCTTCGAGCCCGGGACCGAACTGCACAGCGGCGTGCTGCAGTCCAGCGGGCGGCACAGGTGTGCGGCTGGGTTCGTGCTGGTGCAGGAACTGCATCACCGCCGCCCACACCGGAGCGGCGCCGCTGGTGCCACTGACATCCCACATTGGCGCGCCGCTGGCGTTGCCGACCCACACGCCCACGGTGTAGCGGGACGAGTAGCCGAGTGCCCAGTTGTCGCGCAGGTCTTTGCTGGTGCCGGTTTTGACGGCGGTCCAGAAACGGGTGGATAGCACGCTGTCGGTGCCAAAGGTGCGGGCGCGGGCGTGGGGGTCGCTGAGGATGTCGGTGACGATGAAGGCAGCCCGCGGTTCGAGTGCTGCCTGCTTCGGCACGGTGGTGCCGGGGGTGAAGCGCACCGGCCCAGCGCGACCGCCGTTGGCCAATGCGCGGTAGGCATTGGTGAGGTTCAGCAGTGAAACCTCAGCGCTTCCCAGCGCCAGGCTGAAGCCGTAGTAGTCGCCGCTTTCTTTCAGCGGCAGGCCGAGCGACCGCAGTTGTTTGTGGAAGGCGTCGGGCGAGACCATGGCAAGGGTGCGGACCGCCGGCACGTTGAGCGAAGCAGCCAAGGCGGTGCGCACCGACACCAAGCCCTTGAAGCGGTGGTCGTAGTTTTGCGGTACGTACAGGCCCCCGCCGGTGGCGATGTGGGTCGGTGTATCGTCGAGCAGCGAGGCAGCAGTGAGCCGCCGCTGGGCAATGGCCTGTGCGTACAAAAAAGGTTTGAGGGTGGAGCCGGGCTGGCGCAGCGCCAGGACGTGGTCCACCTCGGCGCTGGCGCTCAGCGGGCCGGACGAGCCGACCCACGCAAGCACCTCGCCGCTGGCGTTGTCGAGCACCAGCACCGCGCCGTCCTGTACATGGCGGCCGCGCAGCTCGCGCAGATGCTGTTGCAGGCTCTGGCTGGCAAAGCGTTGCAGCGGCGCGCGCAGGCTGGTGGCCAGCGTGGCCGTGCCAGGCGCAGCACTGTGCCGCAGCAGGTGCTGCGCCAGGTGCGGCGCCATGCCGTCGCTCGGCGCATAGGCCTTGCGTTGCAGCACCAGCGCGGCGAAGGTGTCCAGCCCAGCGCAGTCCGGCATGGCGCTGGCCATGGTTTTCAGCAACGCGCAGGCGCGCTGGGTCACCTGGGCGGGCCGGGCATTGGGTGCGCGAACCAGGGCGGCGGCCACAGCGGCTTCCCGGTCGTCCAGCCCGTGGGGGGCTTTGCCGAACAAGGTCTGGCTGAGTGCGTCGATACCGACCAGCTCACCGCGCAGTGGCACCAGGTTGAGCCAGGCTTCCAAGATCTGGTCTTTGCGCCAGCGCCGCTCCAGCGCCTGTGCGGCCACGGTCTGGCCGAGCTTGGCGCCAAGGCTGCGACCGCCGGGCCGGTGCTGCAAGTCGTCGTCCAGCAGGCCAGCGAGTTGCATGGTGATGGTGGAGGCGCCCCGGGTTTTGCTGTGCCACAGGTTGCCCCAGGCAGCCGCTGAGACGGCGCGCCAGTCAATGCCACTGTGTTCGTAAAAGCGCCGGTCTTCCGACAGCAGCATGGCCTCGCGCAGCGCGGGCGACATGTCGGCCAGCGCCACCCACTGACCACGCCGTACCGTGACGTCGGTGCGCAGGCGTTGCAGGGGGTGGCCACTGCGGTCGGTCAACAGCACGTCGGACGGCCTGAAATCGGCCCTTATCGTGTCAAAAGCCGGGACGGCCCTAGCCGAATCTAATGGTATTACTATCAATAAGATAGCAGCCGCCTTTCGCAGCAGACGGGCTGTCTGGCGGGTGGTCACTTGGCCGCCCCCACCTTCACGCGGGCGTTGGGCAATTCCCCGTAGACCTCAGGGGCGTACATCGCTTCCACCCGAGTGGGGGGCAGCGAAAAGTCGCCAACGTTGTTCAGGCGCACCGTGTATTCCACTTTGACCTTGCCTTTGGGCAGGTAGTCAAAGTAGCTGCGCAAGGCCTCGAAGCTGCGTTCTTCAAACACGGGTGACGCGTTGCCACTTTGTTTTTCGCCCTGGGTGGCGATCTCGGAGTCGCGCCCCAGGCCACCACCCAGAATGGTGGCGCCGCCAGGAATGGGGTCACTCACCACCACCCAGGTCATGTCGGCCGTGGCGTTGATCTCCAGCGTCACGCGGACGATGTCGCCGCGGTTGAATTGGCCTTTGACGGCTTGCTGGGTTGGCGTGACGGTTTTTTGGATCTGGTAGCCGGCGCTGAACGGCCGGGTCAGGGGCACCGCCGCCAGCGACTGCAGCGTGAGCCAGGGCTTGCCCGTGCCCTGCTGGGTAACGCTGAGTTGGTCTCCTGAAGTGTCTTTGCCCCAGGGCAGGGTCAGGGCCAGGGGGGACGGGCTGGCTGCCTTGGCCCAGTCCACGCTGCCGCGGGCGGCCGCCGTGCTGGCGCGCGTGGTGCCAGTGACTGGCGTGGACTCGAACCGGGCAGAAAACTTGCGCAAAGCCAGGCTGCCCCACAGGTTGGCGGTGGTGGTTCCCCAAGCGCCGCGCTGCTGGCGCGCCAGCAGGCCGGTGGCGAGCCGGCCGATGTCGCCCCGCCAGGCGGCATCGTCCATCACCGTGAGCAGCAGTTGCGCAGCGTTGGTGTCGGCGCTGGCCATCAGCCACCACCAGCCGTCGCTGGCGTCGGTGGAGAAGCCCGTCCGTGTGCCGTTGTAGGCCAGCCGGGCACGCAGGATTTGCATCGCTTCGGCCAGCCGCTCGGTGCGCTGCGGCGCGTCGGTGACCCGCTGCAGCACGTTGGCCCAGTGCAGTACCGCATGGGTGGGCCACTGGTTCGGCGCCACGGTGATGCTGGTCAGCATGCGACCTTTGGCTTGGCCGCTGCGGGCCAGCGCGTCCAGCGCCGCGAGCTTGCGAACATCGAGGTCTTTTTGCGGGCTCCAGCCGCTGCGGTTGATGCGGCCTTCGACAAACGCCGTCAGGCCCTGCACCATCAGCGCGCGGGCGTCGGCTGGCAAGTCGAAGCGCGGGTCCTGGCTGGCGGCTTCTGCGCTGGCCAGCAGCAGGTAGGCGGTGAGCGCGTCGCTGCCGCGGTTGCCTTCACCGTCGCGTGGTGGGAAGTAGTTGGCCAAGCCGTCGGCGTCCAGGTAGCCCGGCAGCTGTGCCACCAGCGTTTGCCACAGCTTTGCGTCGCGCAGGCCAATGGCCTTGCTGGTTTTTTGCTCCAGACAGGTGTAAGGGTAGCGGGCGAACCAGTCTTCAACGCCAGGCAGGCTGTCGGCCAGTTTGGCCTGCAGACCCAGCCTGAGCCCTCCGCGGACCTGGCCGTTGGTCTGCAGCGCGTCCGGGGGTGGCTGTACGGGCAAGGTGAAGTTGCCATCCAATTGCACCAGCGTGGCTTGCTGGACCGTCATGGGCACGGCCGGCACGATGCGTTGGCTGGCTTTCAGCGCGTCCCGCGCCGGTGTGGTGCCCGTGGCGCCGGTTTCCCGCGCTTCGATCTCCCAGAGGATGGCCTCGGCGCGGGTGAAGGCCAGTTGCGCGGGGGCGTTGACGTCCCAGGTGACTTCTTTCGCTTCGCCCGCGGCAAGGTCCACCGTCTGTGGCTGCAGGGTGAGCAGCGTCGCGCGCGGCGACACCGCCACTTTCATGGCCCGTGCTGTGGTGTTACGCAGGGTGAACTGGGCGCGGTACTGGTCTTCTTCGCGCACCAGCGGTGGCAAGCCGCTGATGATCTGCAGGTCCTGGGTGGCGCGGATGCTGGTCTGGCCGGTGCCG
>CAZANT010000002.1:0-27006 GCA_964486575.1 uncultured Burkholderiaceae bacterium
CTCGGTTATCACCCACTGGTTTTGCGCCGCGCTGTGAAACCAGCATGAACTGGAGCCGCAGCCTGGGCGGCTTCACCCCTGGACCCGACGATCTCGCCTTTGACCGCGGTCGCGACCTGATCACCGCGCAGGCCTTGCTGGAACGCGCGGGCTTGGGGGCGCAGCGGGAACTGCTGGCCAGCCAGCTGGTGGACGCAGCGATGCAGTTGGCCAGCTTGGTGGCCGCCGAAGCACCTGGGCACCGGTCGCATTGGGCGCTGTCGGCCCGCGCTCTGGTGGCCAGCGGGCTCGAAGCGCCGGTGCTGGCGGTGGAGGCGGCCTTGGCACGCATTGCACTGGAATGGGTTCTGGCATCCAGCTATGCGACCGACGTCCTGTTTGAAGACCGAGTGCTTAAAGACACCGACTGCCTGGTGGTGCTGGATGGCCTGCAGGCCGATCCCCTGACCGAGGCGCTCAAGCGGCGCTGGGGCGACAAGGCGGTCTCGCTGCGGTTGCAAACCGCAGCGGCCCCGTCGGCGTTGGCGTTGCATCCGACCGACGGGCCAGAAGACGAGGCAGCACGGGCTGCTGCCTGTGTGCTGCGCCACCTCCATGCTGGGCGTGTGCCGGTGGCGCTGGCCGCGACGGACCGCACGCTCACCCGCCGCATCCGTGCGATGCTGGGCGCGCGCGGGGTGGCGGTGCGCGACGAAACCGGCTGGAAGCTGTCCACCACCCGCGCCGCCGCGCAGGTGATGTTGGCCTTGCGTGCCAGCGGCTGGCAGTCCACCACCGACACGGTACTGGACTGGCTGAAAAACGCACCCGCGCTGGAGGCCACCCAGGTCTCGGCTCTAGAGGCCACCCTGAGGCGGCTGGGCGCCAGCCGATGGCCCGCCGACACACCCACCTCGGTGACACTGCCCGACCAGCTGGCGCTGTGGTCGCAGGTGGCCCAATGGCGCCAGGCCTTGCAAGCCAGCCGTCTCTGGCTCGATTGGTTAACCGTCCTTCGTGAGACCTTGATGAGCACGGGCCAGTGGCCCGCTTTGGAGGCCGACCCGGCAGGCCAGGCGGTGATCGCTGCGCTGCGATTGGCAGAGGGTGCAGTGGCCGACTGGGTCGGCCTGCCCCAGGCCGGTCGCCGCATGGGCCTGGCCAACTTTACCGCCTGGGTCAGCGACGTGTTGGAGTCTGCCAGCTTCAAACCTCCGTACCCCGATGAAACGCAGGTGGTGGTGGTGCCACTGGGGCAGATGCTGGCCCTGCCTTTTGCTGCGGTGGTGCTGCCTGGCTGCGACGAGGTGAGCCTGCCCGCGTCGCCCGAGCCGCCCGGCCAATGGACCCGTTCGCAGCGCGCGGGCTTGGGCCTGCCCTCGCGAGAGGCGTTGGCGGCCACCCAATACAGCGCTTGGCAACATGCGCTCACCTACCCAGAGGTGGATGTGCTGTGGCGGCAGGCCGACGCCACAGGCGAACCGATGTTGCCCAGCCCGCTGGTGCAGTGCTTGCAGCTCAGTTTGCAGTCCGCCAACGCCACGCCAGGTGTCCTTACAGCCCCCGACCCGCGGGTGCAACGAGCCATCGTGCCAGAACCTGTGGCCATGCCCCGGCCCGTCGGCCAGGCGTTGCCCGTGGCGCGCCTGTCGGCCAGTGCCTACGACGACCTGCGCCGTTGCCCCTACCGTTTTTTCGCGCTGCGCCAACTTGGTCTGCAGGAGGTGGAGGAACTGGCTACCGAGGTGAACAAGCGCGATTTCGGCACCTGGCTGCATGCCGTGCTGCGCGACTTTCACGAGGCCCAGGCCGCCGACCCGTTGCCCCCGGGCGCAGCGCGTGTACAGCGGCTGGACGCTCTGGCTGAGGCGCAAACCCAGACCATGGGCCTGGCCGACGGCGAATTTTTGCCCTTTGCCGCGAGCTGGCCTGGCGTTCGAGACGCCTACCTGCACTGGCTCACCGGGCACGAGGCCAGTGGAGCGCGTTTTGTCCAGGCCGAGCAGGCCGCCACGCTGTCGCTGCGCGGTGTCACGCTGTCGGGCCGGCTCGACCGGGTCGACACACAGGGCGGTGTTCCCTTGGTAATGGACTACAAAACCGAAAGCCTGCAAACTACCAAGGACCGCACCAAGGTCCCGACCGAAGACACCCAGTTGCTGTTTTATGCCGCGCTGCTGGAAGACGACACCCTGTACGCCGCCTACGTCAATCTCGGCGACCGCGCGGTGAACCGCGTCGACCAACCCGCCGTGGTGCCTGCCCGCACGGCTTTGGTGGAAGGCATCGTGGCCGACATGGCCGCCATCGCACGGGGCGCACCACTACCCGCCTTGGGCGAGGGAAGCGCCTGTGACCACTGCGCCGCCCGCGGCCTCTGCCGCAAGGACTTCTGGTCGTGAACACGACAGCGTTGGCTTACGAACACAACGGCGCGCGCATTGAACGCGCTGCGTTCTACGCCATCGCCTGCGATCCGCGCCGCAGCGTGGCGGTGGAGGCCTGTGCCGGCGCCGGCAAGACGTGGATGCTGGTCTCGCGCATCCTGCGCGCTTTGCTGGACGGCGCCCAACCGCATGAAATTCTGGCCATCACCTTCACCAAAAAGGCTGCGGGCGAGATGCGCCAGCGGCTGCAGGAATGGCTGGCTCGGTTTGCCCACGCGTCGCCCGAGGAATTGGTGGCAGATCTGACGATGCGAGGCATCGCGCCCGCGTCGGCTCAGTCGCTGGTGTTGCCCCTGGCCCAGTTGTACCAAACCACGCTGGACGCTGGTCGCCCGGTGCAGGTGCGCACCTTTCACAGCTGGTTCGCGGCGTTGCTCCGCACCGCGCCTGTGGCTGTGCTGCAGGGGTTGGGCTTGCCGGTGCACTACCAACTGCTGGAAGACGACAGCGAGGCCGTGCAAGCGGTCTGGCCACGTTTTCAGACGGCCGTGGCCCAGGACGCTGCGGCGCGGGCCGACTACCTTGCGGCGGTGGCCACCCATGGGCGCTCGCAAACGCACAAGGCCTTTCAGGCGGCGCTGGCCAAGCGGGTGGAGTTTGGCTTGGCCGATGCAGCCGGCGTGGTCGACGCGTCGGTGTTGCCATTTGGCGCCCTGTTCGATGAACTGGTCGCTTTCAGTCATCCTAACGACCTGCTCGCAGGCGACGCCGGCGCCGAGCCCCTCCGGACGATGTGGGCCGCAGCGGGTGCCCTGGGCAAGGCGACTCAACGCAGCTTTGCCGAGAAGGGTACACAACTCGAACAGGCCCTGACCGGGCGCGACGCTGAGGCGGCGCTGGACGCACTCCTGACGCAAAAAAACGAGGCGCGCAAGTTCAGCGACAAGCTGGCCGGCATCGAGGCCATACGCGCAGCGCAAGAAATGGCGCAGCGCTGGCGGGCAGCGCTGTCTCAGCATGATGCCTGGCAACACCAGCAGCGCATGGCACGGCTGACGCGCTGCCTAGTGGCCGAGTACGCGCAACTCAAGCGCGAGCGCGGCTGGGTCGATATGAACGATCTGGAAAGCGCCGCGCTGGCCATGCTGCGCGACGACGTGCTCAGTGGCTGGGTGCAGGAGCGATTGGATGCGCGGGTCAAGCACCTGCTGATCGACGAGTTTCAGGACACCAACCCGCTGCAATGGCAGGCGCTCAAAGCCTGGCTGTCTGGCTACGCTGGGGTGGGTGGGGGGCAAGGGCTGTCGGTCTTCATTGTGGGCGACCCCAAGCAAAGCATCTACCGTTTTCGCCGGGCCGAGCCCCAGGTCTTTCGGGCTGCGCAGGCTTTTGTTCGGCAAGACCTCGCAGGGGAACTGCTGAGTTGCGACCACACCCACCGCAACGCGCCGGCGGTGCTGAACGTGGTCAACGGCGTGATGGGCGCCGCACAGGACGCGGGCGACTACCCCGGCTACCGATCCCACACCACCGAGTCCGCCGCCGCCGGCAGCGTAACCCGGTTGCCCCAAATCGCGCGGGGTGCCAGCGACGAAGCCACGGAAGTGGCAGTTCCACGCGGAGACGCCGACGGCATTGTTTGGCGCAACAGCCTCACCACCCCACGCCAGCTGCCGGAAGACACACTCCGAAGCCGCGAGTGCCGGCAGGCCGCGCACTTCATTGCGGCCGAACTGGCCGCGGGCCGGGAGCCCAAAGACATCATGGTGTTGGCGCGCAAACGCGCCCCCCTCGGCGTGATGCGCGACGCCTTGCGCGCGCTGCACATCCCCTCGCAGCAACCCGAAAAAAGCGACCTGGCCGACGCGCCCGAGGTGCAAGACCTGGTGGCTTTGCTGGACGTGCTCGTCTCGCCCGACCACGACCTCTCGCTGGCGCAGGTGCTCAAATCTCCAGTGTTTGGCGTCTGTGATGCGGCATTGGTGCAACTGGCAGTGCGACAGCGGCAGTCAGTGGCCGAGGGGCAGCCGCTCACTTGGCTGGCGCTGCTGCAAAACGCGGCCCGGCCCGGCCCTCCGCTTGACGAGGCGCTGTGCCACATCGGAGCCACTCTGCTGCGATGGCAACACTGGGTCCACACCCTGCCGCCGCACGACGCGCTGGACGCCATCTGCCACGACGGTGACCTGTTCGCCCGCTACGCCGCCGCCAGCCCGGCGGCGCTGCGGGCCAGCGTGGTGGCAAACCTGCATGCCTTGTTGGCCGCCGCATTGCAGGTGGACGGTGGGCGTTACCTCACCCCTTATGCGCTGGTGCGGGCTGTTAAGGCAGGCGGCACCCGCGCACCGGCCATGGCCAGCGCCAACGCGGTTCGGCTGCTGACAGTGCACGGCGCCAAGGGGCTGGAAGCGCCGGTGGTGGTGCTGCTGGACACCGACGCCGCCCCCGCTGCTGCCGAGACCATGGGTGTGTTGGTGGACTGGCCAGGTGAAGCCGAAGTGCCAGAACGCTTCACCTTCCTCGCCAGTGAAAAACAGCCGCCCCTGTGCAACGCTGCCGCACTGCAGGCCGAGCAGCTGGCCCGCCAGTGCGAGGAACTCAACACCCTCTATGTGGCGATGACCCGCGCCCGCACCACGCTGGTGATGTCGTCCATCGAACCGCACCGCGCGGGCGGCCACAGCTGGTGGCAGCGGCTGGGCACGTGGGCCGACGCCAACCCTGGCGCCTGCGAGACCCGCGCTGACCCCGGCGCCCCGGTTGACCTGCACAATGGCCCAGACACTGCTTCCAAGCCGTTTTTAATGCCAAATCTGCCTCAAGCCTTAGTGAAAAATGGTACTAACGCTATGAAAAGCATAGCAAATTCCCCGCCTGAAGACGACCTCCCGGCCCGCCTTGGCCAAGCCATGCACCGCCTGCTGGAGTGGGGGGTGTCCGCCGCGGAGGCGGTGGACTCGGCCCGGTTGAACGCTGTTGCGCGTGAGTTTTCGCTCAGCCTGGCGCAGGCGCAAGAGGCCGCTGTGCTGGCCCAGCGCATCCGTGCCGGTGAGGGCGCCTGGGCCTGGCAGGCCGAGGTGGTGGACTGGCAGGGCAACGAGGTGGAGCTCAACCACCAGGGACAATCGCTCCGGCTCGACCGGCTGGTGCGCCGCCGCGATACCGGTGTCTGGTGGGTGCTCGACTACAAGAGCGCCCCGCGACCCGAACGGCACCCGGGGCTGCTGGTCCAGATGCAGCGTTACCTGGCGGCAGTCCGTGCCGCTTACCCCGGTGCCCCGGTGCAGGCGGCGTTCCTGACCGGTGACGGCCGCCTGGTGGTGGCGTCATGAATGGGGCCGTGATCGTTGGTGCCGGCCCGGCTGGCCTGATGGCGGCCGAGGTGCTGGCACAGGCTGGGGTGCCCGTGGATGTGTACGACGCGATGCCGTCTGCCGGCCGCAAGTTTCTGCTGGCGGGCAAGGGGGGCCTGAACCTGACCCATTCCGAGTCGCCGGACCTGTTTGGCCAGCGCTATGGTGCGCGCCGGGCCGCGGTCGCACCCCTGTTGCAGGCCTTTGGCGCTCAGGCGCTTCGCGACTGGGCGCATGCCCTGGGTGTCGGCACTTTTGTGGGCACCTCGGGTCGCGTGTTCCCCACCGACATGAAAGCCGCACCGCTGTTGCGTGCCTGGCTGCACCGCCTGAGAGAAGCCGGTGTACGTTTCCACATGCGGCACCGCTGGACCGGCTGGGACGCCAGCGGCGCCTGCCAGTTCACTGCGCCGCAGGGGCCGGTGGCCGTTCAGGCCAAGGTTTTGGTACTGGCACTGGGCGGCGCCAGCTGGGCCCGGCTGGGCTCGGACGGCGCCTGGGTGCCGTGGCTGGCTGCGCGCGGCGTCGCGTCGGCGCCGCTGTTACCCGCCAATTGCGGCTTTGACCTGCAGGGAGGGTGGAGCGAGCACTTTCGCAGCCGGTATGCTGGTCAGCCGTTCAAGTCGGTCGCACTCGGCTGTACCGACAGTATGGGCCAACGCTTCCAACGCAAAGGGGAATTTGTGGCCACCGCCACCGGGGTGGAGGGCAGCCTGATCTACGCCGCTTCGGCCCTCCTGCGCGACGAAATCGCCCGCAGCGGCCAGGCGCAGTTCACGCTGGATTTGCTGCCCGACAAACCAGCCGACAAGGTGCTGGCCGAGGTGGCCCATCCACGCGGTTCGCGTTCGCTGTCCAGCCACCTGAAAAGCCGTCTGGGGCTAGACGGCATCAAGATGGCGTTGCTCCACGAGGTGTTACCCAAGGCGGCCATGCAGCAGCCTGAAATGCTCGCTGCCACCATCAAGGCTGTGCCGCTGACGCTGTCAGCCGCGCGGCCGGTGGACGAAGCCATCAGCACCGCCGGGGGCGTGCCTTTTGAGGCCATGACGCCTTCACTGATGCTGCAGGCCTTGCCCGGCGTCTTCTGCGCCGGTGAGATGCTGGACTGGGAGGCGCCGACCGGTGGTTACTTGCTGACTGCCTGCTTCGCCAGCGGCGCGGCGGCCGCACACGGTGCGTTGAGCTACCTCTCTCAAACCGCCACAATGCCGGCATGATGCTGCGCTGGCCCAACCTGAAGCTCGACCTGGGGTCGTCGCTGGCGCTGGCTTTTTTCCTGCTGTCGATGCTGCTCACCGTGCTGTTGACGTTGGCAATCGACACCACCGTGAGTCGGCAGACCAAGTTCGAGATCGGCACCAACCTCGCCGAACTGGCGGTTCAGACCACCAACCACCTCGACCGCTCCATGTTTGAACGCTACCGAGAGGTGCAGCTCATCAGCCAGCGTCCCGGGCTCGACGGTGGTCCCGGAAACCTGCAGCAAACCCGCCAAACCCTGAATGCACTTCAGCAGACCTACCCCTACTACGCCTGGATCGGCCTGACCGACACCCGAGGCCGGGTGAAGGTTGCCACGCAGGGCCTGCTCGAAGGGGTTGATGTGTCAGCCCGTCCCTGGTTCATCAACGCCAACCGGGGCGTGTATGTGGGCGACGTGCATGAGGCCAAGTTGCTCGCCACGTTGTTGCCCAACCCCACCAACGAACCCAAGCGGTTTGTCGATGTGGCCTTTCCGTACCGCGACGCCACCGGCGCTGTGGCGGGCGTGCTTGGCGCCCACATCGCATGGAACTGGGCCAATGACATCGCCCAGTCCATCGTGGCACCGGTGGCGCGGGAACGGCAGGTTCAGGTCGTGATCGTCGGTGCCGACGGCAAGGTGCTGCTGGGTCCGAAGGCGTTTGAAGGCCTTCCAGCACCCGGACAAACAAGCGATGTGGCACGGGGGCGCAGCGACTTCGGTGTGGCGACCTGGCCCGACGGACGCGACTACCTCGTTGGCTACAGCACCAGCCGCGGCCACATGGCGTACCCTGGCCTGGGCTGGCGCATTCTCGTGCTGCAGGACCTGGGCGAAGCGTACGCGCCGGTCAGGGCGCTGCGCCAACGGGTGCTGTTGGGCGGGGTGGTGATTGCCGCGTTGTTCTCTTTCCTGGCGCTGGTGGCGGCTCGCGCCATCACGCGCCCGCTGCTGGCGCTGGCCACTAAGGCCCAGCGCATTGAATCTGGCGAGTTGTTGGTCATCGACCCCGATGCGGCGGCGTATGCCGAACTGGCCGCGTTGCGCCGCGCGCTCAGTTCTTTGCTTGCCAGCCTGCAGCACAAAGAACAGGACCTGAAGCAACTCAATGCCACGCTGGAAAAACGCGTCGGACAGCGCACCACGGAATTGCTGAAAGCCATGGCCACCGTTCGCGAGAACGAGTACCGGGTGCGTGCGATCGTCGAGTCGGCCCAGGGTGCGTTCGTGGCCATGAACTTCCAGGGCCAGATTTCGGGCTGGAACTCGCAGTCCGAACAACTGCTAGGCTGGCGTCGCGGCGAAGTCATCGGAAAGTCGTTGTTTGACACCCTGATTCCAGAGCGTTTTGCCAAGGGCTGGCAAGACGCGTTCAATAATTTTCTCGCCACCGAGCAGGCCGGCTTCATCAACCGGCGCATGGAGCGTTTGGTGCGCACCGCGAGCGGCGAAGAGCTGCCGGTAGAAATGAGCATCGCCCTGGTCAACACCGAACGACTCAAGTTCTTCAGTGCATTTCTCTACGACATTTCAGAGCGCAAGGCGGTCGAAAGAATGAAGAGCGAATTCATTTCCACCGTGTCTCACGAGTTGCGCACGCCGCTCACTGGCATTTACGGGTCGCTCAGCCTGTTGGTCTCGGGGATGGCGGGTGAATTGCCAGCAGACGTAAAGCCACTCATTGAGATGTCGCACAGCAGCGCCGAGCGGCTGATTCGCTTGATCAATGATGTGCTCGATGTGGAGAAAATCGAGTCGCGGAGCATGCAGTACCACTTCCGGGTCCAGCCGCTGCGGCCGCTGGTGGCGCAGGCGGTGGCCGCAACCCAGGCTTTTGCCGACCAGTACGGCGTTCGCCTGATGCTGGAAGACGAGGCCGTTGGTGCAATCCCCATCAAGGTACGCGTCGACGCCGACCGCATGGTTCAGGTGGTGGTCAATTTGCTATCGAACGCCGCCAAATTCTCACCCGCAGGGGGCGCGACGGTGCAGGTCCGGATGGCGGTCCATGCGGGTGGGGTTCGGTTGTCGGTGCGAGACCACGGCGTCGGCATTCCCGATAACTTCCGTCACCAGGTGTTCGCGCGCTTCGCCCAGGCCGACGCCTCGGACCGCCGGCAAAAGGGCGGCACCGGCCTGGGCCTGAGCATCTGCAAGAGCATCGTCGAGGCCCACGGCGGGCAGATCGGCTTTGTCAGCGCACCCGGCGAAGGCACCACCTTCCACGTGGATTTGCCGCTCGCCAGCGCCGACGTGGCGTAGGACAGGCACTACGTCCAAGGGGCGTTCTGTCCCCTTACCGGGCACCCTGCGCAGGCACACACTGGCCTTCCAGCGTGGTCAGACAGCCTTGGCATGTGCCCAGTCATCCCCGCGCCTCACGGGAGTCAGTCATGAACACAGTTTTCAAAACAGGGGTTGTGGCGTTGGTGGCCATGGTGACAACACAGGCCATGGCGCAAGTGACGTTCTACGAACGCGATGAGTTTCAGGGTCGCTCGTTCAGCACGCAACGCCAAATACCGGACTTTGACCGCTTCGGCTTCAACGACCGCGCCTCCTCGGTGGTGGTGCCGCGTGACCGCTGGGAGGTGTGTGACGAGGTACATTTTCGAGGCCGCTGCGTCGTGTTGCGGCCGGGCCGTTACGCCTCAATGGAAGCGATGGGCATGGACGACCGCGTGTCCTCGGGGCGCGCCATCAACAGCAACGCCCGTGTGGAGGAAGGCCGCTACGCACCTCTGCCTGGTTCCGCACAGATCACGGTCTTCGAACGCGAAGGCTTTCAGGGCCGGTCTTTCACCACCAAGCAGCCTGTGCTGAACATGGCGCGCAATGGCTTCAATGGGCGTGCCGCATCCATGTGGGTGGTCGGCACACCGTGGGAGGTGTGTGACGATGTGCGCTTCGATGGCCGCTGCGCGGTGCTGCGTCCTGGACGCTACCCGTCGTTGGCCCAAGTGGGCGTGGGCGACCGCATCGCCTCGGTGCGAACGGTGGTCAGCAACGTGCAGGTTCAGCAGGACCGGTCCAGCCCGTCGGTCGGCTCGGTCTACAACTACCGCCGCCGCGACAACGAAGATCTGTACCAGGCAAGTGTGACTTCGGTGCGCGCGGTGGTCGGTACGCCGGAGCAGCGCTGCTGGGTGGAGCGTGAGCAGGTGTCGCAGTCCCAGGCCAACGTGCCCGCTGCACTCGCAGGCGCTCTGATTGGTGGCATTTTGGGTCACCAGGTCGGTGGTGGCCGTGGCAAAGACTTCGCCACCGTGGGCGGGGTGGTGGCAGGTGGCGTGATCGGTGCCGGGATTGGCCGCGACGCGAATGGCCAGCCCGCAGCCACCCAAAGTGTCCAGCGTTGCGCCGCCGTACCCAACCAGCAGCAGCGCCCAGACTACTGGGACGTGACCTATGTTTTCCGTGGCCAGGAGTACCGGATCCAGACCACCACACCGCCAGGCGACACCGTCACCGTCAATGGGCGAGGCGAGCCCCGCGTCTGACGCGTCCCGCAGTTGCCTTCCGGCTGAGTGCCCTCAGGCGCCCGGCTTGGAGACGCCCTTGCGTTTCATTGCGCCCCAGGTGCCTTCGCGCTGAAAAATCCAGCGCCACAGGCCCACCAGCCGCCACCAGGCGCTGAGCTGGCGGTAGCCAAAGTTCTCGAGCACCACAAACAGCGCCAGCACCCCCAGGTGCTTGGCCTTGGGGTAGATGTGGAAGGACATTTCTTCCAGCAGCAAGCCCGATGCGGACAGCAAAATCCCCAGCCCAATCGCCAGGAAGAGGAAAACCGCAAAGGCTTCCCAGGAAATCCAGCCCCACCAAAAGGCGAAGGCCATGAACACGTAGCCGCCCAGTTCCACCACCGGACCCAGCCATTCAAATGCCACCATGAACGGGAAGGCGAGCCAGCCTGGTGGGCCGCCCCGACGGTTGAACATGAGCCCCCAGTGGGCGGTGAGGCTTTCGGAAAGGCCGCGCTGCCATCGCACACGCTGGTTCTTCAGGGTTTTGTGGTCCTCGGGCACCTCGGTCCAGCAGACCGGGTCGGGTACGAAGGCGACTTTGTACGGTATGCCGGCATCGCGCAGGTGGTGGTGCATACGGACCACCAGCTCCATGTCTTCACCTATCGTGTTGGTGCGGTAGCCGCCCACCTGAATCACCACCGCCGTCTTGAACAAACCGAACGCGCCGGAGATGATGAGCATCGCCTGCATGCTTGACCACCCGAGCCGGCCAAACAAAAACGCGCGCAGGTACTCCACCACCTGGAACAGCGCCCAGCCATTGCGCGGCAGGCCGACACGGGTGAGAAATCCGTCGCTGATGTCGCAGCCGTTGGCCACGCGGATGGTGCCGCCAGTAGCCACCATCTGTGGGTCGCTGAGGAAGGGTTTGGCTACGCGTTGCAGGCTGTCGCGCTGCAGGATCGAGTCGGCGTCCACGCCGCAGAACAGCGGGAAGCGCGCGGCGTTGATGCCGGCATTGAGCGAGTCGGCTTTGCCGCCATTGTTTTTGTCAATCACCCGCAGGTTGGGGTGGCGGGTGGAGCGGTAGATGCCGTCGTTGATCACAACGATCTCGAACTCCGAATACGAGAGCTGCAGCATAGAGCGGACGGCCGGCGCAATGGTGGTCTCTTCGTTGTAAGCCGGTACCAGAATGCTGATGGCCGGCTCCAGGCCCGAAAACACCTGGGGCAAGTCGTTCAGCAACCGCTCCTGCGTGTTGCGGTGCAAGGACACGATGGACACGAGGTTGAGCAGCAGGTAGCCGCCGTTCAGCGCCACGAAGTAGCACAGGATGAACCAGGTCAGGAAGTCGACCAAGATGTGTTCGCTCATGCGCCCATCCGTTCTGCGAACACCTGCCCCAGAATGTCTTGTGCGTAGCGGTCGGGACTGTTCTGGCGCAAGGCCGCCAGCGCCTCTGCCGTCACGAAAGGCAGGCCAGCCAGTGCCTGCGCGGCGCGGTAGCGCACCCACCATTCGCGGTCCTGCAGCGCGGTGGTCAGCAAGGCCACATCGGCCGGCTCACCAATGCGGCCCAGGCATTTCACCGCCTGCACGCGGACGGTCCAGTCGGGGTGCTGGACGAAAGTGCGCACCTGCGGCAGGAGCCCCGCGTGGTTCACCAGCCGCAAGCCGGCCACCAGAATATCGACCGGTCGGACCGCGTCCACAAGGTAGGCAAGCACGGGTTCAGACAGGTTGAGCTTGAGTACCTCGGCCAGGCGCATCAGCCGACCCATGTTGACCGGGTCGACCCGGGTGATCTTGCGCGACAGCAGGCCTTCGAGTTCGGTGCGGGAAGCTGCCAGCATCACGGCCAGGCGGTTGATGTCCCAGTCGTGGCGTTTGATCAGAAGAGGCATCAGGTGCTGCACGCCACGCACCGGGTCGATCTGCAACATTGCGCGCACGGCCTGTAGCGAGACCAGGCTGTCGTCGCCGACGGCTTGTGCAAACAGGTCGTCCCAGGCGCTTTTGTCACGCAGATGGCCCAGGGCAAGAATGGCCAACAACCGCTCGGTACGCCGTCCGCTGCGGAGCCATTGCTGCGCGAACTGCGGTACCTTCAGCGCAAAGCCGACCTGGTTCAGCGTCTGGCTGGCGCTGCCCCGCAGCGACTCCTGCAGGTAGCTCCAGTACTTGAGAAAGGACATCTGGTCGGCTGTGGCCAGCGCCGGCAGGGAACGCACGGGGCCACCGGCCAGCACCTCCAAGAGCGCAGGGCGCCAGACCGCCAGGAACTGGGCCTCGCGCCGTTCGGCACGGCGCAGCCGGAAGCGCAGCACCATGATGGACACGGCCATCAGCAGTGTCAGCAGCACACTGACCATGCCGGCCCAGAACGCGAGTTCCAGCAGGGCGTCAGAAGGTGTATTGGGCACCAAGCCGGGCACCGTTGCGGGTGTAGAAATTGCCCTGCGATGTGCTGCCCAGGGCGTAGTTCACCGCCCATTGCGGGCTGACCCAGTGGGTGCCGACCAGCGCAATCGCCTTGATGTCGGCGATCACCACGTTGTTGCCACCCACCGGCGTGGCTTCTTCGCCCACGGCGGCAATCAGGCCGACCGAGTTGCGATCGCCGTAGTAGTAGTTGCCACGCACCGAACCACTGTAGACCGAGGTGCCCAAAGCCCGCACCGGGCTGAACGACACCAGCCAGCTGAACGACGAAAAGTAGTGCTCGAGACCAACGCTGGCCTGGTTCACCGTGGTCGCGTCGTAGCGGGTGTGTTTCAGGCCGAGGTGGGCCAGCCAGGCCGGCGCAAACTCGTACTGGCTGGTCAGCGCAACACCGTGTTTGGCCAGCACGCGGTGGGTGTTGCTGTAGTTGCCCTCCAGGCCAACCACCCACTGCGGTGCCAGCGGCAGGGTGTAGCCGGCAGACACCTGGGTGTCTTTCAGGCCAAAGCGGCGCGACTCCACCACGCCAACATCCACCTGCCGGTATTTGCCCAGGTTGTGGCTGAGACGCAAGCCGGTTTCTTTCCAGTCCGGGCTGCCGTTGTTGAGTTGGTTGCGTTCATGGCTGACCTCGAGAGAAGTCGTCCTGTCGGTGGTCTGGCCATACAGCGGCGCCCCACAAAGCAGGGGCAGCGCAAGGACTGCTTTGAAGGCGGTGAAGCGGGTGTGTTCGGTCATGGGGCCACCTGGGTCAACCGCCGTAAACGGGCCAGCAGTTCGTTGGGCTGGAAGGGTTTGACAATGTAGTCGTTGGCACCGGCGTCCAGCGCACGCACAATGTCCTGTTCTTGCGTCTTGGCGGTCAGCATGATGACGGGCACTTGTTGCCAACCGGGTTGGGCCCGCAGCAGCCGCACCAGCTCAAAGCCGTCGATGTAAGGCAGCATGACGTCAAGCAACACGACGTTGGGCACTTTTTCGGTTTCGATGAACGCCTTGGCGGCCCGGCCGTCGCGCACTTGGTGCACGCGGTACTGCCCACGCTCCAGCATGAACTTGAGCAAATGGGCAATGTGGTCGTCGTCTTCCACCACCAGCACCGACGGCAGGGTCACGCTGGTCATGGAATATGGATAGAAATCGCCATGGCAGGCATCGTAATCGACCTCGCCATGGTTTGAAATACAGCAATCCGAACGGGGCCCGATTGCGAGAAGAAGTTGACGAGCCTTGACCCCGGCACTGACTCCACAGTTAGGGCTGCTTGGTTCCCCACCTGACCCGGTTGGCCGCTTTACCATGCGGGAAGGCCCGTCAGGTCGGATTGTAAGCCGTTCAGAGCCACGCCGGCCTACAGCAAAAGCTGTTTCACACACAGGGGCAGGGGAGATAGGGGTTGCACCTAGCATCCAGTCTTGTTACTTGGCCATGCGCCCCCAGCTTCTAGCCATCAATAAAGGACTTCACCATGCCAACCACCCTCTTCAGCCCTCTGCAACTCGGCTCATACACCCTGAACAACCGCATCGTGATGGCGCCGCTGACGCGCAGCCGCGCCGGCGAGGGCAACGTGCCCCACGCACTTAACGCGCTGTATTACGCCCAGCGCGCCAGCGCCGGCCTGATCATTGCCGAGGCGACCCAAGTCATGCCCGAGGGTCAGGGTTACATCACCACCCCCGGTATTCACAGCGACGAACAGACGGCTGGTTGGAAGGCGGTGACCGAAGTGGTCCATGCCAATGGCGGCCGTATCTTTTTGCAGCTGTGGCATGTGGGCCGCATTTCGCACACCTCGTTCCAGCCCCACGCGGCCGCGCCGGTGGCGCCCTCGGCCATCCAGGCCGAGGGCAAGACCTACACCGGCGACGGCTTCGTCCCGCTGTCCATGCCCCGCGCGCTCGACGCTGACGAGATTCCGCGCATCGTCGCCGCGTACGCCCAAGCCACCCGAAACGCACTGGATGCTGGCTTCGACGGCGTGGAAGTACATGCCGCCAACGGCTACCTGATCGACCAGTTTCTGCGCGACAAGACCAACCACCGAACCGACCAGTACGGCGGCAGTTTCGAAAACCGCAGCCGCTTCTTGCTGGAGGTGGTCGACGCGGTGACCACCGTGGCCGGCGCCAGCCGGGTGGGTGTGCGTATTTCGCCCCAAAACACCTTTAACGACATCTCCGACAGCCAGCCCCAGGCCCTGTTCAACCACGTGGCCGAACAGCTCGCCCCCCGCAAGCTGGCCTACCTTCACGTGATCGAGGGCGACATGAGCGGGGCGCCCGCGGCGCCGTTCGACTACGCCGCCATCAAGCAGCTGTTCGGCGGCCTCTACATGGCCAACAACGGGTACGACAAGGCCCGTGCCACCGCCGCGTTGGCGGAGGGGCGTGCCGACTTGGTGGCCTTTGGCAAGCCCTTCATCGCCAACCCCGACCTGGTCACCCGTTTTCTGTTGGATGCGCCGCTCAACCCGTTGCAAGCCGCGACCCTCTACGGCGGCAGTCAGGCCGGCTACACCGACTACCCACTGCTGGCCTCCGCCGCCTGACGCGGCATCGCCCGGGCGGTCGGTGGGCGACCCGTAGAATCCGCGCATGTCCTACCTTGTGCTGGCCCGAAAATACCGCCCACGGAACTTCTCCGAGATGGTGGGGCAGGGCCACGTGGTGCAGGCCCTGTCGAACGCGCTGACGCAGCAACGTTTGCACCACGCCTACCTGTTCACTGGCACCCGCGGGGTCGGCAAGACCACGGTCTCGCGGATTCTGGCCAAGTCGCTGAACTGCCAGGGGGCAGATGGTCAAGGCGGCATCACCGCCGAGCCCTGCGGCGTTTGCCGCGCCTGCACTGACATCGACAGCGGCCGTTTTGTCGACTACACCGAGCTGGACGCGGCTTCCAACCGCGGTGTGGACGAGATTTCCTCGCTTTTGGAGCAGGCGGTCTACAAACCGGTGCAGGGACGCTTCAAGGTCTTCATGATCGACGAAGTGCACATGCTGTCCAACACCGCCTTCAACGCGATGTTGAAGACGCTGGAAGAGCCACCCGAATACCTCAAGTTCGTGCTCGCCACCACCGATCCGCAAAAGGTGCCGCCCACGGTGCTGTCGCGCTGCCTTCAATTCAACTTGCGTCCCATGGCGCCTGAGACGGTGCTGGAGCACCTCGGCGCCGTGTTGCAAGCGGAATCGGTATCCGCCGAAGCCGGCGCACTGCGTTTGCTGGCCCGGGCCGCCCGAGGCTCCATGCGCGACGCGCTTTCCTTGACTGACCAGGCCATTGCATTTGGCAGCGGCGCGCTGCGCGAAGACGGTGTGCGTCAGATGCTCGGCACGGTGGACAGCGGCCATGTGTTCGCGCTGATCGAGGCACTGGTCCGTGCCGATGGCAAGTCGGTGGTGGACACCACTGACGGCCTGCGCTTGAGCGGTTTGAGCGCCGCGTCCACGCTGGAAGAGATGACCCGCGTGCTGCAGCGCATGGCGGTTCTGCAGGCGGTGGGCCAAACCGCCGACGCCGACCAAGACATCGACCCCGACGCCGCCGAGATTGCCCGCCTTGCCGACTTGCTGCCGCCCGATGAAACCCAGTTGCTCTACAGCCTGTGCCTGCACGGCCTGGCCGAGTTGGGTCTGGCGCCGGACGAATACGCCGCGCTCACCATGGTGTTGCTGCGATTGCTGGCCTTCAAGCCTGCCGGCCCGTCCAGGGCCATTCGTACCGCGCCCGCCGCGCTCGCGGAAAAAAAAACACTGACGCGGCCTGAAGCGTCTCCCGAAGCCGAGGTAGCGCCATCCAAGCTTACCGAACCCGTCCCTGAGGCCGAACCAACTGCACTCACGGTTAATTTAAAGCCAAATCCGCCTCAAGCCGTTTTGGATGCTGGAAACGATGCTGCAAAAATAGTAGCAATTCCGGTTCGTGTGCAGCCTGAGCCGGGCGCGCGTACCGAGCAGCGCACCAGTCTGCCATTCCAGCCGACGCCGCTGGGGGCGTTCTGGTACGAAGTGGTGCAGCAACTCATTGCCGACGAGGCCATCGCCGCCATGGTGCGAGAACTGGCGCTGCAGTCGGAACTGACCGAGCGCGACGGCGCCGAATGGACGCTGCGCGTCGAGCGCGAGTCGCTCAACCAACCTGCGCTGCGCGACCGACTTCAGGCGGCCCTGCACTTGGCCGGTCATGGCGCCAACCTCACCACCGTGCTCGGCCCGGTGAAGGATACCCCGGCACGGCGCAACAACGCGGCGCAGGCGGCGCGACAGCAGGCAGCGGTGGAAACCATCGAGAACGACCCCTTCGTGCAGGCCATGCTGCGCGACTTTGGCGGACGCATCGTGCCCGGCAGCATCAAACCCAACGCTTAATTTCAATCAAAGGAAAACACCATGTTCAACAAGGGACAACTCTCCGGCCTGATGAAGCAGGCCCAGGCGATGCAGGACAACATCAAAAAGGCGCAGGACGAGCTCGCGCTGATGGAAGTCACGGGCGAGTCGGGTGCCGGCCTGGTCAAGGTCACCATGACCTGCAAACACGACGTCAAACGGGTCACCATCGACCCCAGCCTGCTCGCCGACGACAAGGACATGCTGGAAGACCTGGTCGCTGCCGCGTTCAATGCGGCTGTGCGCAAGGCCAGCGATACCGAGCAGGAGAAAATGGGCAAGCTCACCGCTGGCATGCCTGGCCTGCCCGGTGGCATGAAGTTTCCGTTCTGAGCACCGCCCATTGGCCGATTCCAGCGCCCTCCAGACCCTGATTCAGGCGCTGCGCAAATTGCCCGGCGTCGGCGAGAAGTCGGCCACGCGCATGGCGTTTCACTTACTGCAACGTGACCGCGAAGGCGCGCAGCTGCTGTCGCGCGCCTTGCAGCAAGCCGTCAGCCAGGTGAAGCACTGCAGCCAGTGCCACACCTTCACCGAAGCCGACGTTTGCCAGACCTGTCTTGACCCGACGCGGGACCCGACCAAGCTGTGCGTGATCGAGACCCCAGCCGACCAATCGGCCATTGAGCGCACCTTGGCCTACAAAGGCCTTTACTTCGTGCTGATGGGTCGGCTCAGCCCCTTGGACGGTCTGGGCCCGCGCGACATCGGCCTGCACCAACTGTTGGCCCGCGCCAACAACGGTGTGGTGCAAGAAGTCATCCTCGCCACCAACTTCACCGCCGAGGGCGAGGCCACCGCCCATGTCATCCAGGAAACGCTGAAGGCGCGCGGCCTGCGCGTCACAAGGCTGGCGCGCGGAGTCCCGGTTGGCAGTGAGCTGGAGTATGTGGATCTCGGCACCATTGCCCACGCCTTGGTGGACCGTCGCTGAGTTGGTCGGTTTCAGGTTGCTACACCCCTTCGGTGAAAACCCGCACGGGATGTTCCTGATGTGAGCTGACGTGCGGGTCAGTAAGCTGGGAATCATGACACGAAGGGCACCATGCTGAACCGCCGCGGCTTTTCTGCCGCTGTGCTGGGCGGCGTCACCCTCGCGTTCCCGGCACTGGCGTTGCAAGCCCGGCCTGAGAGAACCCGCGTCACCATCGCTGTGGCGGGAAAAGCCTCGATTTACCACCTGCCGCTGACCATTGCCGAGCAGCGAGGTTACTTCCGCGCCGAGGGTTTGGATGTTGAGTTGGTCGACCACACCGGGGCGTCGCGCGCACTGCAAGCTCTGACAACCGGCGTGGCCGACGTGGTCAGTGGGGCGTACGAACAGACGATTTCCCAACAGGCGCGGGGCCAGTTTCTGCAGGCGTTTGTGCTGCAGGGGCGGGCGCCGCAGATTGCCATCGGCGTCTCCACCCGCAATCTGCCTAACTACCAGTCCGTGGCCGACTTGCGTGGCAAAAAAGTCGGAGTGTCGGCGCCCGGTGCCGCCACCAACATGGCCGCCGCGCTGGTCTTGGCGCGTGCCGGACTGTCCCCAGACGACGTGAGCTTCATTGGCGTGGGCAGTTCCGCTGGCGCTGTGGCGTCGGTGCGTTCCGGGCAGATCGATGCCATCAGCAACATGGACCCGGTGATGACGCAGCTGGAGCAACAAGGCGATCTGCGCATCATCTCCGACACCCGAACGATGCACGGCACACTGGCGGTGTTCGGTGGCCCCATGCCCGCCGCGTGTTTACTGGCGCCACAGGAATTTGTGCAGAAACAACCGGCCACTTGCCAGGCGCTGGCGAACAGCGTGGTGCTGGCCCTGCGTTGGTTGCGCACGGTTGGGCCTGGCGAGTTGCTAAAAACGGTACCCGAAAGCCATTTGCTCGGCGACCGGGCGCTGTATCTGGCCTGGTTCCTCAAGTCGCGTGAGGCAATCGCGCTGGACGGCGTGCTTCCGGCCGAAGGCGCTGACACCGCCTTGCGCGCCATGGCCGCGTTCGAGCCAGGTTTCCGACAGGAAAAGATCGACCTCGCCCGGACGTACACCAACGAATTCTCCCGACGCGCCAAAGACCGCTACGGGGTTTGAGTCCTGCGGCGTGTTACTGCGAAATCTTCCGGGCTTCCTCGATCTGGTACTCGAAGTAGCGCTGGAAGCTGAATGCGACGCTGGACATCAGTGTGACCGCGCCAAACAGCAGCGACAACACAATCGCGCCCACCGTCAGCCAGTTGGTCTGGCCGGCTGGGCTGGTGTCGGCGGCGGTCGGGTTGTAGCGCGCGTTCCATTTTTCTGGTGTCGTCAGGCCAAACACGATGGCCTGCAGGGCGCAGGCGGCGGCGGTAAAGCCCAAGCAAGGGATCAGCACCCAACTCAGTTGGTCGTCGAGGCCGTTTTGTTGTACCCGCCGCAGGCCGTACAGGCCGAGTGCGGCCGGGATCGGCAGCAACCAACCCAATTTGTCCGTGAAACCATGCAGGTAAAAGCGGTGCCAGCCCAGCGCGCCGCCGACAAATGCCAACCACGCCGCCACAGTTTTGTTTTTCATGGTCCAATTATTCTGCCATTCAGGGGCATGTGTCTGAATCCCCCTGCGGGAGCACGGGCGCTTCGGGCTATAATCCAAGGCTTTGCTGCGTGTCGCTGGCCGGGTGGCCATGTCGCGTGTCTCAATCGCTGGCAAAACTATCGGGGCAGTGTCCGACCAGATGCACCCCACCACCCAAGGAATAACCATGGTCGTCATTCGACTCTCCCGCGGCGGCGCCAAGGCCCGTCCGTTCTTCAACATCGTTGTGGCCGACAAGCGCGTCCGCCGTGATGGTCGCTTCATCGAGCGCATTGGTTTTTACAACCCGATCGCCAAAGGCAGCGAAGAGAGCATCCGCATTGCCCAGGACCGCCTGACCTACTGGAAAAGCGTTGGCGCACAAGCCTCGCCTACCGTAGAGCGCCTGGTGCAGCAAGCCGCTGCCAAAGCCGTCGCCGCCTGATGGTGCACAGGCCTGCTTCAGCCAGTCTGGCTGCGGCAGGCACTGTGGTGACAGCGCCTTCGCGGGCTCGCTTCTCCGCCGGCCCGCTCCTCACATGACCCTTCCACTCACCGGTCTCGACGCCGCAGAACTGCCAGCCGACGCCGTTGAAGTGGGCCGCATTGCGGAAGGCTGGGGAGTCAAGGGTTGGTTCAAAGTCATCGCCCACAGTGCCAACCCGGAGGCGCTGTACTCTGCCAAGCGTTGGTACCTGCAGCCCACCGAGCGCGGCGTCAAGACTTTCGCCGGCACCTTGTTGCTGCGCATCCGTGAGTCCAAGGAGCATTCCGGAACCTTGGTGGCTTTTGCCCATGGTGTCGACGACCGAACTACGGCCGACGCCCTGCGCGGCGCCCGCATCTTTCTTCCTCGCACCAGTTTTCCCACGCCCGCGCTAGACGAGTACTACTGGGTTGACCTGCTTGGTCTGGCTGTGGTGAACCGCGAAGGCGTCGCCTTGGGTGAGGTGCAAGACCTGCTGGCCACCGGCCCACAAACCGTGTTGGTGCTGACGGCACAGCTTGACGGCAAAACGGTGGAGCGCATGATCCCTTTTGTGTCCGTTTACGTCGACTCGGTCGACCTGCCGGGCAAGTGCATCACGGTTGACTGGCAGCCCGATTACTGAGCGGTGTCGCCGCTCGCCTTAGCATCACGCCATGCGCTTTGATGTCATCACGCTGTTTCCCGAACTGTTTGCGCCGTTTCTAACGAGCGGCGTGACCCGCCGCGCCTACAGCACCGGTCAGGTGGACGTGCGTCTCTGGAACCTGCGGGATTTTGCCGACGGCAATTACCGACGGGTTGACGACCGGCCTTTTGGCGGCGGTCCGGGCATGGTGATGATGGCCGAGCCACTCGCCCAGTGCCTGCGCGCCGTGCGCACGGACCGTGCTGACGGCGCTCCGGCAGTGTTGTTCTCGCCGATCGGACGTCGCCTCGACCACACCGGTGTGGTGGGCTGGTCCACCAGTTCCGGCGCGGTACTGGTGTGTGGCCGTTACGAAGGCATCGACCAACGCTTCATCGACCAGCACATCGATGTGCAAATCAGCTTGGGCGACTTTGTGTTGTCGGGAGGCGAAATCGCCGCAATGGCCCTGCTCGACGCCGTGGCGCGACTGCAGCCTGGGGTGCTGAACGACCAGGACAGCCACCAACTGGACAGTTTCAACCCCGCCCTCGACGGGTTACTGGATTGCCCGCACTACACCCGACCTGAACACTGGGGCGCGCCAGGCAATCAAGCGCTTGTGCCAGACGTGCTGATGTCGGGCCACCACGGGCAGATCGAGAGCTGGCGGCGCCAGCAACGGCTCCGGCTGACGGCCTTGTACCGCCCTGACCTGATTGCTGCGGCCCGTGCCGCAGGTCGCCTCAGTCCGCAGGAAGAGGAGTTTTTGACATCGCTGGCAGTCTCCGACCCAAAAGACGGTCAGGGCTTGTTATAATCAAAGGCTTTTCGATCCTCTGGCCGGCCGCTGGACTGCTGTGACCCTTCACATTGCAAACTGGCCTTTTGTGTAGCGCGGACAAGATCGCACGAGGAAACCATGAACTTGATCGAAACCCTTGAGCAAGAAGAAATTGCCAAGCTGGGTAAAAAAATCCCAGAATTCTCCCCCGGTGACACCGTCATTGTGAGCGTCAACGTGGTCGAAGGCTCGCGCAAGCGCCTGCAGGCCTACGAAGGCGTCGTGATTGCCAAGCGCAACCGTGGCCTCAACAGCGGCTTCATCGTCCGCAAGATTTCCAATGGTGAAGGCGTCGAGCGCACCTTCCAGACCTACAGCCCGCTGATTGCGAGCATTGAGGTCAAGCGCCGTGGTGACGTACGCCGCGCCAAGTTGTACTACCTCCGTGACCGCAGCGGCAAGTCGGCACGAATCAAAGAAAAGCTCAGCGCTCGCGCGCCAAAGGCGTCGGTGGCAGCGTAACTCGCTACCGCTCTGGCAAAGGCCGCTGCAACTTGGTTGTGGCGGTTTTTTTTTGTCCGTACCCCCCTGTGCCCCTCGGTATCCGACCATGACCAGCGCCCCGTTTTCCAGACCGCCGAACTTCGATCCGCGAGAAGTGCCTGTTCTGGGCGCGGACGCGCACCTGCCCATGGTGGACGCCGAGCGCTTGCGGCCCGAGGCCTTGCTTGCGCGCTTTCAGAGTCCACCCGTCTGGCGACCCGAGGTTTTGTCTGAGAAACGCTTCACGGATCGAGCCCCTGCGCAAGCCGCTGTGCTGGTGCCGCTGGTGTTGCGCGGACCTGGCCGTGACCAGCCGACCGTACTGCTAACGGAACGCGCGTCCCACCTGAACAACCACTCCGGGCAGATTGCCTTTCCTGGTGGCAAGGCCGATCCGGAAGACACCGACGCCACCGCCACGGCGCTGCGCGAGGCACGCGAGGAAGTCGGATTGGAACACCACCTCGTTCAGGTCATTGGTCAATTGCCGGTGTATGTCACCGGCAGCGCGTTCATCGTCACGCCGGTGGTGGCACTGGTGGATCCCGAGCACCAGCTGCGGCCCGACCCGAACGAGGTGAGCGACGTTTTTGAGGTGCCATTGGCTTTTTTGATGAACCCGGCCCATCACCGTCGCCACCGGGTGAGTTGGGCCGGCCAGGAGCGTGAATGGTTTTCCATGCCCTACCAGGACGGTGCACAGCAGCGCTTCATTTGGGGGGCCACCGCAGGCATGCTCCGCAACCTTTACCGTTTGCTCAGCGCCTGAGGTGCAGCCCGAGCGCGGCCATGGGCCGCTATCATCTGCCCATGAGTTTTTTGGCCATCCTGTTCGCACTGCTGATCGAGCAAGTCAGACCCCTTTCGCAGGGCAACCCTATCCACAGCACGCTGCGCGGCTGGACCATGGCGGTCAGCCGCAACATCGACACCGGCGATGCCCCCCATGGGTGGGTGGCTTGGGCCCTCGCGGTGGGCGGTCCCACGGTGCTCGCCGCGGGTGTTCATCTGGCGCTTGTCTGGACGCTGGGTTATGTGGCAGCGCTGCTGTGGAGCGTGGCAGTGCTGTACGCCTGCCTGGGTTTTCGGCAGTTCAGTCACCATTTCACCGACATCCGCGACTCACTGGACGAGGGTAACGAAGACGCTGCTCGCGACCTGCTGGCCCGATGGCAGCAGGTGGACGCAAGCAAGCTGCCGCGCCGTGAGATCGTGCGCCATGCAATCGAGTACTCGGTGTTGGCCGCTCACCGCCATGTGTTTGGTGTGATTGCCTGGTATGTGTTGTTGGCTGTCCTGGGCCTGGGACCTGCTGGTGCGGTGTTGTTCCGCATGAGTGAGTTTGTCGGTCGCTACTGGAAATACAAAAGTTTGTCGCAGCATCTGCCTGTCAGTGCAGCGCTGCACGAAGCCGCCAGCAAGGCCTGGCAGGTGTTGGACTGGCTACCTGCGCGCATCACTGCCATGGGTTTCGCGGTGGTTGGCAGTTTTGAGGACGCGATCGACGGCTGGCGCAACCATGCCCAGCAGTTCCCCAACGACAACGACGGCGTGATTCTGGCGGCGACGTCGGGCGCGCTGAATGTGCGCCTGGGCGGCGAGGCGCTTCGTGCCGAACTGGCCACCGGCGCAATGACGAGCGGCGGTGACACCGAGTCCACACCCGGTCGTGAACCGGAACCCGCCCACCTTCGCAGCGTGGTCGGGCTGGTGTGGCGGACGGTGGTGATGTGGATGGTGCTGCTCGCTCTATTGACCCTGGCGCGCCTGATTGGCTGAACCGCGTCTGCGGGCTCAGTAGCGGGTTTGTGACAACTCGGCGAACAGTTCGTTGTAAATCCGGTAGCGCGACTCGCTGATGTCTGCTTTGTCAGTAGCGCTGCCTACATGGGCGGTCACTGCACAGTCGGGTTCCTGGCGGTGGGTGCAGTTGTAGAAGCGGCAGTGGCCTGCATGCTGTTTGAAGTCCGGCATACAACCCGCCAACTGCATCGGCTCAATGTGGTGCAGGCCAAACTCCTGAAACCCGGGGGAGTCGATCAAGGCTGTTCCACGCGCGGCATCTACCCAGTACCAAGAGGTGCGGGTGGTGGTGTGTTTGCCCGAATTCAGAGCTTGCGAAATCTCGTTGGTCAACACTTGCGCACCTGGTACCAGCCGGTTGATCAGCGTGCTTTTCCCGGCACCCGAGGGCCCCAGCACCAGCGTCGTTTTACCGGCCAGTGCGGTCTGCAGCGCGGCATTCACGTCGGTACGCGTCACGCCACTCGTGCTTGCAGGCTCCAACGCCAGCGGCAGCACGGTGTATCCCATCTGCCGGTAAGGCGCGAGCCGCTGCCAGGCGCGTTCGAACGGTTCGCCCAGGTCGCTTTTGTTCAGCGCGATCAGTGGCGTGATGCGTTCCGCTTCGGCCGCGATCAAGGCGCGGGAAAGCTGGCTTTCCGAAAACTCAGGTTCGGCTGCGATCAGTACCAGCACCTGGTCGAGGTTGGCGGCAAACGACTTGGTGCGGATCTCATCCTGCCGGTAAAAAAGATTGCGACGCGGCTCCAGGCGCTCGATCGTGCCTTCGTCCTCACTGGCCTGCCAGAGCACCTGGTCGCCCACCACCGCCTGGCTTTTTTTGCCGCGAGGATGGCAGATGAGCCGTTCTCCAGCGGCGTTTTCCACCAGAAAATGCCGGCCGTAGCTGGCCACCACCCGCCCGGTTTGGAGCGTCGTCTGGCTCATGCCACCGCCTCAGGCCAGCAGCGCATCAACCTGCGCCGCGCAGTCGAAGTCGGTGCCGGAGATGCCCGCCACGTCGTGGGTGTTGAAGCGCACCACGCAGCGGTTGTAGTACACCTGCAACTCCGGGTGGTGATCCTGCCGGTGGGCGATGAAGGCCACCGCGTTGACGAAGGCCAGCGTCTCGTAGTAATCGGCAAACGCGAACTGCTTTTCAATCGCTACCGACGCGCCGTCGCCGCTCAGGTACCAGCCATTGAGCCCCGCTAATCGGGTAACAACTTCGGTCGCGCTCAGCGCGCGCCGCGTTTGTGTGGCCCAGGATTGGGTGGTAAGAGAAGAGGTCATGCCGGCAGCGTCTGGCCAGTCATCCGCGCGAGGCGCTCGGAGGCCGGCGGATGCGAGTAGTAAAACTTCACAAACAATGGGTCGGGCGTCAAGGTCGACGCATTGTCTTCGTAGAGCTTCAGCAGCGCGGTGGACAGGTCGTGCCCACTGGTCTGGCTGACAGCGTAGGCATCGGCTTCAAACTCGTGCCGGCGCGACAATTGCGCCCACAGCGGCGAGATAAAAAAACTGAATACCGGAATCGCCAGCATGAACAACAACAGCGCCAGGGCGTTGTTGGGTGTGCCGTCCAGGTTGGGCATCACACCCAGCCCGGTGTAGAACCACGCCTGGCTTGAAAGCCATCCCAATAGCGCGAAACCCACCAAGCTCATGGCGAACATGCCCAGGATGCGTTTGACAATGTGTTTGTGCTTGAAATGGCCCAACTCATGGGCAAGCACCGCGTCCACCTCGCCCGGAGAGAGCTTGGCCAACAAGGTGTCGTAAAACACCACCCGTTTGGCAGAACCGAAACCGGTGAAGTAGGCATTGGCGTGCGCGCTACGGCGGCTACCGTCCATCACGAACAAACCCTTGGCAGCAAAGCCGCAGCGTTGCATGAGCGCGGTCACGCGGGTCCGCAGCGTTTCGTCGTCGAGCGGCTTGAACTGGTTAAACAGGGGCGCAATGAAAGCCGGGTACAACCACAGCAGCAACAGGTTGAAACCCATCCATACAGCCCACGCCCACAGCCACCAGGCAGGGCCTGCAGAACCCATCAACCACAACACCAGCACGGCAATTGGCAGGCCCACCACACTGCCAATCAACACCGACTTGACCAGGTCGGTCAGCCAGAGCCGTGGGGTGGTTTTGTTGAAGCCGAAGCGGACTTCAATCACAAAGGTCTGGTACAGCGTGAAGGGCAAATCCAGCAGCCCGCCGACCAGTGCGAAGGCCGCGAGCAGCAGCAGCTGTGAAATCAGCGGTGAGGTGTCGGGACCCAGCAGCGCCAGAACGGCCTGGTTCAACGCGCCCAGCCCGCCAAGTAGCGTCCAGCCCAGCAGCACCGCAGTGCCGAAGGCCATCTCCAACAGGCCCAACCGGGACTTGGCAAGCGTGTAGGCTGCGGCTTTTTGGTGGGCGGCGAGGCTGACGGTATTGGCGAAGGCGGCTGGCACGGTGTTGCGGTGCAGCGCCACGTGGCGCATCTGACGGCTGGCCAACCACAGGCGGGTCAACAAGCCGACCACGACCGCGCCTGCGAACAGGCTTGCCATCAACAGTGGGGCGGGAAAGGTGTCTTGCATGTCGGCGGAGTTTAGGCCATCGGCGACAATTCGCCGCATGACCGACGCCATCACCCCACTGCGCAAATCCGAAGAGAACCTAATCTGGCTTGACTGCGAAATGACCGGCCTTGATCCGGAAAATGAGCGATTGATTGAAATCGCTGTTGTCGTGACGGGCCCCCATTTGACGCCGCGCGTCGAAGGCCCGGTGCTTGTGATCCACCAAAGCAACGCCCAGCTGGATCAGATGGACGCTTGGAACAAGGGCACCCATGGCAAAAGCGGCTTGATCGATAAGGTGCGTGCCTCCACGCTTAATGAGGCCGAGGCCGAGGCCCAGTTGTTGGCCTTTCTGTCGGCCTATGTCCCCAAAAATACCTCGCCAATGTGCGGCAACTCGATTGGCC
>CAZANT010000003.1:0-25360 GCA_964486575.1 uncultured Burkholderiaceae bacterium
AGATGGATGAAATAACTGCCGGCTCACAGCATATTGTAAATGTGCTGCTCGATGACTCAGATGAACGACCGCTTTGGATACAGGCCTGGGGCGGCACCAACACGATCGCCCGGGCATTAAAGACGGTTGAAGAACAGGCTTGTCTTTGTGGTTCAGTCTCTTGTAGTGGTTATAAACCGCCACCGACAACAGGCGTTTGGCGTGCTCCTGCCCGATCACATAGTTGTCGAGGTTGGCCTTGATGGCCGATGGCGTGGGCAATTCGCTGCGTGAATCGCCGGCCGATTCAAGCGCTGGCAACTCGTCTCGAATGATGTCGTTGCACAGGTCGATGCACTCATCACAAATGAAAACCGATGGCCCCGCAATCAGCTTTTTTACCTCGTGCTGGCTTTTGCCACAAAAGGAGCAATAAAGCGTTTTTTCAGGGCTAGAGCCTTTTTTTTCGGCCATGTGGATGCCTTGTTACCGTGTTAATTCAATGATAACCAAATCACAGGCCGCAACGTCTGCGCTGGCGCGCGCAGGCTAGACCGGTTCAGGGGCGTTTGTCGAGCACTTTGTCGATGATGCCGTATTCACGTGCTTCGTCCGCGAACATGAAGTAGTCACGTTCTGTATCCCGCTCGATTTTCTCAACCGTCTGGCCAGTGTTCGCGGCCAGGATACGATTAAGTTGGTCGCGGGTTTTAAGAATGTCGCGGGCGTGGATCTCAATGTCCGTGGCCTGACCCTGCGCACCGCCAGATGGTTGGTGGATCATCACACGCGAGTTGGGCAGCGAGAACCGCTTGCCTTTGGCGCCTGCGGACAGCAAGAAAGCCCCCATGCTGGCCGCCATACCGACACAGAGCGTGGACACTTCGGGTTTGATGAACTGCATGGTGTCATAAATTGCCATGCCTGCCGTGACCGATCCACCGGGCGAATTGATGTAGAACGAAATGTCCTTGTCTGCGTTTTCGCTTTCAAGGAACAGCAACTGAGCGACCACCAGATTAGCCGTCTGGTCATTCACAGGGCCCACCAAGAAGATGACGCGCTCCTTCAACAGGCGCGAATAAATGTCATAGGACCGCTCGCCCCGACCAGACTGTTCAATCACCATCGGCACCATGCCGAGGCCTTGGATGTCTTGCGATTGCGAACCCAGGGATTTCGAACCAAAAATCATGATTACTCCAAACAGCAATACAACTGTACCGAAAAATAAATGGGGCTTGTGCTGTCAGACACAAGCCCCTGCGGTCAAAGCAAAAGAAGCTTCCGGCGATCAGCCCTGCTGACCCATGAGTTCGTCAAACGACACGCTCTTGTCAGTCACTTTGGCTTTGGACAGGATGAAATCCGTCACGTTGTTCTCCAGCACCACCGCCTGGACTTCGGCCATGCGGGCATTGTCACCAAAATACCAGCGGACCACTTCCGCTGGGCGCTCATAGCTGCTCGCCAACTCTTCAACATGGGCCTTGATCTGGTCGGGGGTGGCGTGCAGGCTTTCTTTGCGAACCAGTTCAGCGACGACCAAGCCCAAGCGAACACGCTGTTCCGCTTGGGGTCGGAACATGTCCTCTGGGATAGGGGCCTTGTCGGCATCCTTGATGCCACGCTGCTTCAGATCGGCACGGGCACTCTCGACCATGCGCCCCAGCTCGGCCTGGATGCTGGCGTTGGGGAGATCTAACTCGGCCTTGGATACCAAGGCCTCCATTACCGCGCGCTTATTGCGGGCCTGCAGGCGGAACTTGACCTCTCGCTCCAAGTTCTTTCGTACGTCGTTTCGCAACCCGTCTACGCTGGCGTCTGCGATGCCCAGTGATTTGGCAAACGCGTCGTTGATCTCCGGCATGTGTGCCGCTTCAACCTTGGTCAAGGTCACCAAAAAATCGGCAGTTTTTCCGGCGACTTCCTTGCCCTGGTAGTCCGCTGGAAATGACAGCGGGAAGGTCTTGCTTTCGCCAGACTTCATGCCACGCACAGCATCTTCAAACTCCTTCAGCATCTGGCCGTCGCCTACGAGGAATTGGAAACCTTCTGCTTTGCCGCCATCAAACGGCTCACCATCCACCTTGCCTTCGAAGTCGACCGTCACGCGGTCACCGTCCTGGGCGGCAGCGTCGGCCGGCCTCTGGGCAAACGTCCGCCGCTGCTTACGCAGGATGTCCAGTGTTTTGTCGATGGCAGCGTCACTGACTTCGGCATTCACGCGCTCCACTTCAACCGTGGAAAGGTCTGCAATGGTGACGTCGGGATAAACCTCGAAAACGGCGTCAAACGCCACTTCACCTTCTGCTGCAGTTTCTTTTTCCGTGATGCGGGGCTGGCCTGCCACGCGCAGTTTTGCCTCATTGGCGGCATTAGCGAACGCCTCGCCTACCTTGTCATTCATGACCTCATAGTGAACGGAATAACCATAGCGTTGGGTCAAAACGTTCATCGGCACCTTGCCAGGACGAAAACCGTCCATTTTGACGGTGCGGGCCAAACGTTTGAGGCGTGTATTGACTTCCGACTGAATCACACCAACGGGCAACGTCAGAGTGATTTTTCGTTCCAGCTTTTCCAGGGTCTCGACGGTCACAGGCATACACAACTCCATAAAACGGGTGAGGGCAGGTCACCGCCGAAGCGGCCCTGCCACTGAAATCCAGGCGAATGTCGGGGTCTTTTCGCTCAGGGCTCTAGCCTGAGTTTGAGCCGTACGGGCCTATGAGGCTTAAGCCACTACCGCGCCCGACAAAGCTTTCTATTGTATTAGAACCCAAGCCGTCAAAGCGCTGGCTCAGCTTCGATCACGCGTAAAGCCACTGCACAATCACCCACGTGCATCAAATTGCAGGATGGAAGAGGCCATACGATCCAGAGGAAGCACGTCATCGACTGCACCGAGTTTGATCGCTTCTTTGGGCATGCCAAACACCACGCAGGTGGCTTCGTCTTGGGCGATGGTCCTGGCGCCACCGTCATGCAGCAATTTCATGCCTCTTGCGCCGTCATCGCCCATGCCAGTCAGAATTATTGCCAGCAAGTCTTTGCCAGCGCACTCTGCTGCAGACTTGAACAACACGTCGACCGAAGGCGTGTGTCGGTTGACGGGCGGTCCATCGACGACCTTGGCGAAGTACTGGCCAGCGGCTTTTCTCAGCTGGAGATGACGACCACCCGGCGCGATCAACACCACCCCTCTTTCCAGACGGTCGCCGTCTCTGGCCTCTCTCACGTTCACCGCGCAAATTCCGTTGAGTCGCTGGGCGTACATGGCGGTGAACTTTTCGGGCATGTGCTGCACGATGGCGATGCCAGGACTGTCGGCGGGGAGCGCTGTAATGATGGCTTCCAGCGCCTGAGTGCCACCGGTTGAGCTTCCGATCACGACGGGCTTGTTCACCGCGAGAGCGTGCAATCCCGAGACTGCTGCTGGCCGACTGGCCGGTACGACCTTGCGCACGGCGACTGCGCCTCGGGGGTGGGCCCGTGCCGCACTTTTCAGCGCCTGCACCAACTCACGGCGCGATTCCTCCAAGAACTGCTTTAGCCCGAGCCGGGGTTTGGCTACGACCGCTACGGCACCCGCCGAGAGTGCCTCCAACGCCACCGAACTTCCCCGTTCGGTGAGTGTCGAGCAGATGACGGTAGGTATTGGACTCTCGGCCATGATCTGACGCAAAAAAGTCAACCCGTCCATGCCTGGCATCTCAATGTCGAGCAGCAACACGTCCGGCCGCTGTTTTCGAATGGCGGGACCCGCAATCAGTGGGTTCGGTGCGCTGCCCATCAGTGCAATCTCTGGATCGCCTTGCAGCAGGTGCATCACGGTTTGGCGAACCACGGCAGAATCGTCCACCACGTAGACTTGAATCGTCATGGGGAGTCCTCAATGTTGATCGCGGTCACTTCGGGCATGCTGGTGCCCACAGTCCAAGCCAGCCGCCGGTACCTGCTGCCTCCCAGGTCGTGCTTGACCACTGGAATCCCTTCGCTTTCCAGGGTATTTAGGACCCAGTCGGCATTGGCTTGTCCCACGTGATGGCGGGAAGTCACCATGGATGGGAACATGTTTCCGCCTCCGTAAACGTACGCCTCACACATTCGCGGGTTGATCCCTTGAGAGGTCAGGCTTTGGTACATGGCGGTCAAAGCGTTCGCCGCGTAAGCCGTGCTAGCCGACTTCTCGCCCGTCCCCGGAGACGCGTGAACGATGTGACACATTGCTCCCACGGTCCGTCTCGGGTCGGTAAGGATGATCGCCACGCACGATCCCAGCAGGGTCTCGAGTCGATCGCCTCGGTTCCCCAGGGCGACGTCACCAGGGTGAAGGGTGTGCATCGCACCCTCCGTCACGAGGCCACCTTGCGGTAAGCCCCGGGGGCAACCGCCTGCAAAGGTGTTTCACAGGGAACGCGCCCCTCTGCCGTACCAAGGAACAACAAGCCCCCTGGGCGTAACTGGGTCAGCACCCGGTCCACCACCTCGCGCTTGGTGGGAGGATCAAAGTAGATCAGCACGTTGCGAAGGAAAATTACGTCGAACGGACCGAGAGGTTCGATTGGTTGGCATAGATTGAGCTGACCAAACCGAACCCGAGAGGTCAGTTTGGGGCTGATCTGCACCAGGCCCGATGATTCACCCTCTCCGCGCAGGCAATAACGACGCAGGCGTTCAGGCGACACCTCTCGCAGCCGGTCCTCCGGGAAAATGGCTTCGCTGGCACTGCGCAACACCCGGTCACTGATGTCGGTCCCAAGAATCGACCACTCCGACCCAATGCGCCCCTGCAATTGCAAGTCGGCCATCAGCATTGCCACGCTGTAAGCCTCGTCACCAAACGAGCTGGCAGCGCTCCAAATTGACGGGGAATGTCCTTTGAGGCGGCACAGCTCTGTGCTCAGAATGTCAAAGTGAGCCGGCTCACGAAAGAAGTATGTCTCGTTGGTGGTCAACAGGTCCACCGCCATCTGGAACTCACCGCCATCGTCATCGCTGGCGATCAACGCCAGGTAGTCTTCGTAGCCGCGCATCCCCAGACGCTGGACCCGTGAGGACAACCGCGACGAGACCAATGGTTTCTTGCTGTCGGCGAACGACAGACCGATGGTCTGGTACATCAAGCCCGTGATTTTTTTGAAGGTGTCGTCGCGCATCGCGTCCATGGCGTTCCTCGATATCAGTCAATTGGCCGCGCGCAGGTCACCTGTGCGCGTTAGGGAAACGGCGGGCCTCAGCCCGCCACAGGCTCCTGAGCGCTTTCGCAAAGTTGCGCCATATCCTCCACATCGAAGGCTTTGTCGGGCTCAATCAGGATCACAAACCGGTCGGCCACCTTGCCCATGCCGCGGATGAAATCGCGGCGAACGGCAGTGCCGAAGTTCGGAGGTGGCTCGATTTGGGCCGCGGAGATCTCGATCACTTCGCTCACCGCATCCACCAACAGTCCGAGCTCGACACGCTCGCCGTCACGTACGGTGTCAAAAATGACGATACAGGTCCGCTTACTCACCACCGCAGAAGGCCGTCCAAAGCGAGCCTGGAGATCGATGACCGGCACCACGGCACCGCGCAGGTTGATGACGCCACGAACGAAGCCGGGCATCAGCGGGACGGTCGTCATAGGCCCGTACTGAATGATTTCGCGGACGGTGCGAATGTCCATCGCAAACACTTCACGACCAAGGGTAAATGTCAGGTACTGCGCCGGGGCTTCTGCCTGCAACGTGTTGGGCGCTGAATCGCGTTTCATGTTCTGGCCCTTTCAATAGGGCCGGAAATTGCCACCAGCCGCGCGTGCTGGGCCACTACCGCCCGAAGCCACCCTTAGGTTGGGGGCTGTGGTCGGTCGCCGCTTGGCGCTGGTGTCGGGTTCGACACGGCTGCGCTTGACGGCGATGGGAGCTGCGTTCTCACCCAGACTAAAGAACGCCACGGACTGTTGGAGCTGCTCGGCTTGGCCCGAAAGTTCCTCAGACGTTGCCGCCAGCTCCTCAGAGGCAGACGCGTTCTGCTGCGTTGCTTGGCTGAGCTGAGACATCGCCCCGCCAATCTGTGTAACCGATTGGCTTTGTTCCGAGGACGCGGCGGCGATCTCTTGCACCAACTCGGAAGTTTTCTGGATCGATGGAACGATCTCATCGAGCAACTTACCGGCACGCTCGGCGGTAGACACCGAATTGCTGGCGAGGTCGCCGATTTCCTTTGCAGCTTCCTGGCTTCGCTCAGCCAGCTTGCGAACTTCTGCCGCCACAACAGCAAAGCCCTTGCCGTGTTCACCGGCACGAGCCGCTTCAATCGCTGCGTTCAAAGCCAGCAGATTCGTTTGGTAGGCGATATCGTCGACGATACTGATTTTGGCTGCAATTTGCTTCATTGCAGTCACCGTCTGAGTTACCGCAGAGCCTCCCTCCCCAGCTTCTTTGCTGGCCTTGGTGGCCATGCTGTCTGTCACCTTGGCGTTGTCGCTGTTTTGCGAAATAGACGCAGACATTAGGTCGATAGAAGCTGTGGTTTCCTCGACTGACGACGCTTGTTCGCTGGCCGATTGGGACAAGCTTTGTGCTGTGGCACTCACTTGGTTGGCGGCGCCCGTCAAAGCATCAGCGGCTGCCCGGACTTCTTCGATAATGCCCGCCAGCTTTTCGCAGGTGCTGTTGGCGTCGTTCTTGACTTGATCGAAGGTGCCTTCAGCATCCCGGGTAATGCGCTGTCCCAAATCGCCGGCAGCCATCGCGCTGAATACACGGCCCACGTCCTCGATGATGTTGGCCAGCTTTTCGCTGGTTGCATTGGCGTCGTCCTTGACCTGTCCAAACGTGCCTTGGTAATCGCGGGTAATGCGTTGGCTCAGGTCGCCGGCAGACAGTGCACCAAACACCCGGCCGACGTCAGAAAAGATGACGCCTGTGGTTTCCATCAAGCTGTTGACGCCCGAGCACAAGACCTCAATCGGCCCGCTCTTGCCTTCCAGAGGTATTCGCTGACTGAGGTCCCCATCGCGGGCTGCCGAAGTGACCTTCTGGGCTTGTTCTACGGCCTCCGACAACATGTTGGCGGCCAATACCTGGGCCGTCACGTCGGACGCGTACTTCACCACCTTGAACGGCTTTCCGTTCAGGTCCATGATGGGGTTGTACGACGCTTGAATCCACACCTCTCGACCGCCTTTGGCGACGCGCTTGTACTGACCTGCATCGAACTCACCTCGGCCCAACTTCTCCCAGAAAAGGCGGTACTCCACGCTGTTACGTTGCTCTGGGTCAACGAACATGCTGTGGTGTTGGCCTTTGATTTCTAGCAGCGAGTAGCCAAGGGTTTTAAGGAAGTTCTCGTTGGCGTTGAGGATCTTGCCATCCAACGAAAACTCGATCACCGCCTGGGCCTTGCCGATGGCCTCCAACTGTCCTGAGAAGTCGGCTTGCTGCAGCCGGGATTGGGTGACGTCTGTGGCAATCTTGACAACCTTGAACACTCGTCCCATTTCATCTTTGACCGGTGCATAGACCGCCTGAATCCAAACTTCCTGACCGCCCTTGGTGATGCGTTTAAAGACATCGTTATGAGCTTTTCCATCGTTCAGGTCTTGCCAGAACTGCCGGTAGTGACTTGACCCTACCTCTTCAGGGTCAACGAACATTCGGTGGTGCTTGCCTTTGATCTCGTCGAGTTGATAGCCCAAAGTCGTCAGGAAGTTCTGGTTGGCGTTCAGTACATTGCCGTTCAGGTCGAATTCGATGAAGGCGTAGCTTTGGTCAATGGCATTCAAGATACCCCTGGCGTTCTGACGTTCCAGTTCCTGTTCGGTGATGTCGTACCGAACGCCAAGGTACTTCATAGGCTTACCGTTCTCGCCCATGATGGGCGCAATAACGGCGTCCACGTAGTACGGGGTGCCATCCTTGGCGCGGTTCTTGACCACACCGCGGAATATCTCGCCTCGGCCGATGGTGGACCACATTTCCTTGAAAACGGCTTTGGGCATGTCGGGGTGCCGTGTGGTGTTGTGCCCAAAACCAATCAACTCGTTTTTGGGATATTTGGACACCTCCAAGAACTTCTGGTTGACCGTAAGGATGTCTCCTTTCTTGTCCGCTTCTGAGACGATGCTGGTGACGTTCATGATGTCGGTTCGCACCTTCAGCTCCGACTCTAGTTCGGCCATCCTGGTCTTCATTTCAGCCAGGGTGGCCTCCGCGCTCACGCGGGACTGCTCGCACTTTTTGGCGGCGTCCAGTGCCTGTTGGATTTGTTGGCCTGCGAAAAGGCGGGCCAGCCAGGAGGTGTTGTTGTCGGTCATATTGCGTCCTTCTGTCAAAAATCAGTGGGTGCGGTCCAGTTCGCTGGCTTCTCGCAAAGGGTGTCGGGTATCGGGCGGAGACTCAGAAGCAAGTTGGCTGAGCGAATACACATCAAAGATGAGCGCCACTTCGCCGTTGCCCAGAATGGACGAGCCCGACATCCCACGCAGGCTGCGGAACATGCGTCCGAGGGGCTTGATCACGGTTTGGTGCTGACCGAGCAGCTGGTCCACCACCACGCCGTAGCGCTCGCTACCGTTCTGAATGACCACCACGCTCGAACGTTCAGGCTCAGGCGATTCCAGCGCATACAAGGTCCGCAAGCTCACCACCGGCAGGGTCTGTCCACGAAGTTCCACCACAGACCGTCCCTTGGCGTCCGTTGTGGATGTGGCAGGACGGGTCTCGATCACCTCGACCACCGCATCGAGCGGGAAGATGAACTTGCTGTTGCCCACCCCGATTAAAAAACCATCAATGATGGCCAGGGTCAGAGGCAAACGGATTTCGATCGTGCTGCCCTCGCCCTCCACACTGGAGACATTGACCGTGCCACGAAGGGCCTCAATGTTTCGGCGCACCACATCCATTCCGACGCCCCTGCCCGACAGGTTGGTCACTTGCTCGGCGGTGGAGAAACCGGGCTCGAAGATGAGCTTCAACACCTCGTTGTCAGGCGGGGTCGCTGCAAGGTCAACCAGGCCGCGCTCCCTGGCCCTGGCCAGAACCTTGTCCCTGGAAATGCCTCGCCCATCGTCCTGGATGCGAATGACAATGCTGCCGCCCTCATGGCACGCTGCCAGGGTCAGCTTGCCTTGCGCCGGTTTGCCAGCAGCTTTGCGCGCTTCCGGGGGTTCCAAACCGTGATCTAAACCATTGCGAACCAAGTGCATCAGCGGGTCGGCGATACGCTCGACCACGGATTTGTCCAGTTCAGTCTCCCCGCCAACGATGTCCAACAGGACATCTTTGCCGAGCTCAGCTGCGGTGTCTCTGACCACGCGGCGAAACCGGGAAAACGTTTCTCCAATGGGCACCATGCGCAGCTGCAAAGTGCCATTGCGGATTTCCTCGATCAAACGGGTGATCTGCTGGTTCGCCTCGATCAAGGCGCCCTGCCGCGTTTGCCGAGCCAATAGCGAGGCACCGGCACCAGCGATCACCAGTTCGCCCAACAAATTGATGACTGCGTCCAGACGATCGGCTTGCACACGAATGAAGCGCTGATCGTCGGTCGCACTGACCTCCGTACTGCGGGGACCGCGCGAAGCTGAAGGTGGGGTTCCGGCGCCCTTGATGGTGTCCGCATCGGTATGGAGCGACGTTTCCGTCTTGGGACCGACTGTCGCCGCAACCGCTGAGAACCCGACAGATTGGCTAGCAAGCAAGGCAGAAAAGCTCGGTCGGTCCGCCATGCGTTGGGCCAAGACCGCGACTTCGGCACTCTGGGAATCGATAGCCACAATTTCCAGGACACAGTCGTCTCGCACAAAACTGAATGCGCCAAGTACCTTGTCGCGAGGTGCGTCGGTTTCCAGAGTGAGCAAAAGGTGCCAGTGGCAGGTCTCGGCGTCCAAGGCGTCCAAGGTTGGCACAGCGGTCAAGTCGGCAGCAATGGCTGTCACCTTACCCATCCCGGCCAGATACGCCACGATGGTGGAGGGATCCATGCCGTTTCGGAATGTGTCGAGTCCGAACTGCGCAGCGATGAGCCAGCGTCTATTACCTGTGCCCACCGGGCCGGGAGCCCCCCGCACTGGCTCGGCCACGCTGTGTCCAGGTCCGCCGCTGGCTGCCGAAAGCTGCGCGATGAGCCCGTCCCGAACCGTTTGACTTTCGGCCGACGTGTCCTCCGTGCCGGCCTCCACCAGCAAGCGGATCTGGTCGTTGCAACGCAGCAGCAGCGTGCTCAGTTCAGGCGTGAGGGTCACTTCACCTTCCCGCATCCGATCCAGCAGCGTTTCCACGTGGTGCGTGAAAGCCACCACTCGATCCAGCCCGAATATTCCAGCCGAACCCTTGACGGTGTGGGCACAGCGGAACAAAGCGTCCAGAACGTCACGGTCAGATGGGTCATCTTCCAACTGCAGCATCAGCTGCTCGATCGTTTCGATTTGCTCCTGGGCTTCGCTGATGAAGGCCGGAAGCGCTTCCGCGATGAAGCTGCTGTCGTTGTCGTCTTGGTTCTGACTCATGCGAGCTCCGAAGGTTGGGCGTCCCGAGTCAGAACCGCCGATACGCCCAACGCCAAACAGGCGGCTTGGAGCGTGGCGCTCACCGACACGAGTCGCCAGGGACGTCCGCGATGTTTCACCGCATGGCAAAGCGCTACCAACAACTGGAGCCCTGCACCGTCCACCTGCTCGACGGCAGAACCGTCAATCTCGAACTCGTCCGGCAGGTCACCCAGCCAAGTGAGCCAATCGGCCCGGGTCTCACTCGCGGTGTAAATGGAAAGCTCCTGTGGCAAGGCGAGGATTTGGGTCATGGCGCCTCAGGGAAGGATGAGTTTGGACACCGCGTCGAGCAATTGCGGTGGGTTGAATGGCTTGACGATCCAGGCTTTCGCCCCAGCGGCGCGGCCCTGCTCTTTCTTGGCGTCTTGCCCCTCCGTGGTGAGCATGATCACGGGCGTGAACTTGTGTCTGGCGTTCTGCTTGACTTTTGACACGAAGGTGATGCCATCCATGTTTGGCATGTTCACATCACTGACGATCAGATTGACCTTGGGAACGCTGTCCAGTTTGGCCAGCGCCTCGACGCCGTCACCTGCTTCGTGAACATCGTAGCCAGCTCGGGTAAGGGCCAGCTTGACCACGGTGCGCAGCGACGCGGAGTCGTCGACTATGAGGATCGTTTTTGCCATACGCTTGAGTTCAAAAGAAGGTCGTCTCGCCGCCGCCAGGCGATGTGATTTCCCCGGCGACACCACTGGCGACCGCACGTTGTTCATCTGTGGTGTAGCCAGCGGTAAGGAGCGCAGTCCATTCAGCTTCCCCAGGTATGGAGCCATTGCTTAGCGCTAGGCGCAGGCGTGCGACGGTGCTGGCCATTGAATCGCACACCTGGCTCATGATTTGGTGCACGCGATCTTGAAACTGGAAAGACACCATCAATTGTTCGACCTGGGATTTGATTACTTGACCCCGGGCGCTGAGTTCAGCAGCGCGTTCGTTGAGGGCGGAAACCGTCCCATCGACCTGGGCCATCACCTCGTTGATGGTGGCCTCCGAGGCCTTGATGGCGTCTGCATCGCGGGCGGAATACTCCGAGGCCTGGGCCAACGCCGAGCGCATACAACCCGAGAAATCTTGAACCTGGCTGCTGATGCGCCGACCAGTGTCGCCCGACTCATTGGACAACCGGCGAACTTCGCCAGCCACCACCGCAAAGCCCCTTCCGCTCGGGCCAGCCCTCGCCGCCTCGATGGCGGCATTGATCGACAGCAAACTGGTCTGGCGAGCCAGCTTCGCCACGTCATCGGCCATCTCGCTCAAATGACCCGAGGAGGCGGAGAGGGTCTTGACTGAACCCAGCACCTGATCTCGGGATTGGATGAAGGCCTGGAAATTCGTCAACAGCCCGTGAAGCTTGGCCTCACAGCTCGAAAGCATCCGTGCCCGCTCGTCCAAGTCGGCCTCATTGTGGGTCTCGGCTGCGTGGACCCTGTCGCTATTCGTGATGTGACCCAGTTCCTCAAGGATATTGGTGAAACCGGCTAACAAACTCTCGGTGGCCACCGTCATCTGGCTCTGGGCGGTGTTCAGGTGGGTGGTCCAAATGTGAACCGCTTCTCCCAACCGCTCGCCCACTTGAGCGCCTGCAGGGATGACCGATTCATCACGCGGGGGCTCGGACGTTGGACGACGACTTCCTTGTAGTGCTCTGAACCAAGCCCCCACCTTTGAGCGCAGGCTGGCAGAGGGCATCGAATTCAAACCCATTTCGCGCGCGGCGGTCGTGTACGTCATGGGTGGTTGGGCTTGCTGGAAGCATGTTGGTGGGCCAAGCGACCGCACTTGGCGAACTGAGGAGGGTTTGACAACGACCTCACAAAGAGATTGGTCCCATCCCACCTTTTACACATCGGTCACCCCTGCTAAATTCCCGTTCAGACACACACGCTGCGCTGATGCACTCAGTTACGGCAAAGGTGTGTGTCAACTTGAGGGAAAGATGGCTGGCGTCAGGACGCCTTTTCACCGGCTGGTGTTACCGGTCGGTCCAGAGTTGGCGTTGGGGCTGGCCGCAGCTTTTTCTAAGCCCGTATTGTTGGCTTGGTTCCCGCATCGCCACGAAACGGTCACCAGCACGCCACCTGTCAGTTCAGGCTGTCAAACAGCGAGAGCCTGGCGAAGCTGGCGTAGGATTTCAGGGCGGCCTGCAAGGCGGTCTGGTTGACCTGCATGTCAGACACCGCACGGGCATAGTCAAGGTCGCGCAGGTCACTGCGACGAGATTCGGTGGCGAGTTCGAGTTGGCTGTTGCCCGCGAATGCCGCGTCAGTGGTGTTGAGCTCCTCACCGACCTTGGTGCGCAGAAAAACCATCCGGTCCAGAGCGCCATCCAAGCTGGTCTGCACGGCCTGCAGCTGCTCGGCATACGCCGACGGCGATAGCGAGGTGTTTTGCAGCGTCGCTATTGCATCGTCCACAGTTTGAAACACCGACTGCTGGCCTGCCGGCTGCAAATCGAACCGGTCTCCAGGTTGAGGTGTACCTGTAATGACAATGCGCTGGCCGTCGATGTCAATAACGCTTCCGCTGGAAAAGTTGTTTCCACTGCTCAACGTGGTGCCAGCGGTGAGGTCATCCACGCTGTATTGCAGGCTCCCGATCGACCCGGTCACTGTGACACGGTAGTTATGTCCTGTGAGTTGGGTGGCATCCGTGACTCGGCCAGCATCGACCGATGCGGCGCCAGTGTTACCCGCAACCGACGCTGGGACGAAGACCCCGTTGCCCCGCGGCAAGGCCACGAACGCTGCGCGCCCATCCACGTTGCTGGCGAAGCGCCCGTCTGCGCCAATGCGCTGCTCACCCGCTGCGGGGTCGTAGCTGGGCAGACTGTTTCCGCTCACGGGGATGTCGGGGGTCCCCTGGCCTGAAAAAACAAAGCCCCCAGTACTGTCGCGGGAGTTGGCGACCGCCAGCAGACGATCCCGTGCAGCCGTCATCTGCTCCGCCAGGATCTTCCGCTCAGCCGGACTGTAACTGCCATTGCCAGCGGCCACCAGGGTGTCTCGCATGCCCTGAAGCACATCGACGCCTTGGGCCAGGGTGTTGTCGGCAGCGGTTAAGAGCGTGCTACTCAGTTGAGCCGCGCGTTGGTCCTGTGCGATGCGGGTGAGCCGTGAACGGGCCAGTTCCGCCTGCGCAGCCGCGACCGGGTCGTCACCGGGCGAGTTGACGCGTAACCCGGTGGACAGCTGATTTTGCAAGCGGTCTTGCTCGGCCTGACGGGCGGCAATACCGGTCATGGCAGCCTGGGCCGATTGGAGCGTAGCGATGCGCATTGTGCCTCCGGTTATCGGGCTACGGCCAACAGCAGGGTGTCGAACAACTGCTGGCTGGCCTGAATAATCTTTGCGGAAGCTTGGTAGGCCTGCTGGTAACGCAGCAGATTCGCAGCTTCTTCGTCGAGATTCACCCCCGACACGTTCTGTTGACGAGAAGTGGCCTCGCTCAACAAGCGCGACGAAACGTTGGCGCTGTCGCGGGCACTTTGTACCCGGATGCCGGTGTCGCCCACCAGGGCTGCATAGGACTCATTCAGTGTGGCGCCGTCCACCGATGCGTCGTCGGCCAATCGCACCAACGCCAAGGCGTTGCCATTGTTGTTGGCAGGGCTGGTGGTCTTCTTGACCAGGAAGCTGTCGCCAGCCGCGGCCACGCCGTCGATCGTCAGTGACCACCCGTTGTAGTCAGCAGGCGCCGCAGGCACCCGTTGACCCGCGCTGTAGGGAACGTTCGCCAGGTTGCCGCTGGCCAGCCCGGTGACGTTGAAACTGGTGGGCGGATTGTTGAAGGTGATGGTCACCGGTAGGGTCGTGTCGGCGGTCTGTCGACCAACCTGAAACTGCCTGACCGACGCGTTGCCGGTGTTGGTGGCGGCCGACTCCACTGTTGCCGCATAACCGGTAGCCAAATCCTTGGGGTACAACGGCTTTGCCGACAGGCCTTGAGCCGCAGCAGCGTATGGCTGGATGGTGTACGAGTCGCCAGGGACGATCGGCCCGGGTGAACTGAAGGTCAGTCCGTCCACCGTGGCCGGGACCGTCGCAGCGGTGGTGACCTGTCCGTCCGACAAGCGGGTGATGGTGAAGGCGGTGCCATTCCAGTCCACTTGATAATCGCTGGGCTTGAGGGCGCTGCTGTCGCTTACCGTGGCAGAAATGGCATTGGAACCGTTATTGGCGGAATTGGCGCGAGTGACTGGCGCCGTCACACTGAAGATCGGACGGCCTGGGTTACCACTGGCATCTACCCCCAACGACTGCTGGGTGTTAAAACGGTCGGCCAGCACCACCGCCATGCGGCCCACTTGGTTTGTGGCGTTTGCGAGGTCGTCTGATCGGAACCGCACCAAACCAGAGATACCACCGCCCAAGGTTTGACCATCGAGCGGCTGAGTGATTGCACCCACTTTGAGTTCGAGTGCGAGCCGAGATGCGTCTGCCGGGTCGGCAATTGCCTTGAGTTCTGACTGTTGGTTTCCCACCAGCAACGGAGCTCCGTTCGCTGCGAAAAGGTTAATCGTTCCGTCGGGGGATGCAACGGTGCTGACCCCCACCAATTCGTTCAAGGCCTTCAGGGACACATCACGTTGGTCCAGCCAATCGTTGGGCGAGTGGCCCGAGGTTTGAGACTGGGCGATCTGGTTGTTCAGGGTCTTGATTTCAGACAAACGTTGGTTGACCTGAGCAACCGACTGGGTCAACCGAAGGTCGGCCAATTGGCCCATTTCGGCCAATTGAGATCCCACGGCCGTCACCCGCTGGCCCAGTTGATCGGCTCTTGAAATGAATGCCTGACGAACCGAGGTATCGGCTGGGCGATTCGCAAGGTCCCCGGCAGCCGAAAACAAGCCGTCCACCGCCGCGCCAATGCCCAGTTCGGGGTCCGAGAACAGACTGTCGAGTTGAGCCATGCCTTCGGAGCGCGCTGCGTCGGCAGAGGCTTGGGCGGTATTGGTCTGGACCGCCCCCATGAGAAATTGATCGTATTGACGGCGAACGGTCGTCAGGTCTACGCCGCGACCGAAGAAACCCGAGCCAGTGAACTGTCCGTTGGAAGTGGACAACACCGCGTCCTGGCGCGAGTAGCCCGGCGTGTTCACATTAGCAATGTTGTGAGAGATTGTGCTCAGTGCACCTTGTGCAGCAATGAGGCTGCGGGTGCCAAGATTCAACAATGAGGTCATGGTGCTCTCCTCAGCCGATGGACCGCTGGACGGCAAGTGCCAGGTTGATGGTCCGAGTCAGTTTGGACGCGTAAGCGGGGTCGGTGGCGTAACCCGCTTGCTGCATGCCGTTCGCAAAGCCAGCCACACTGGTGGCACTCCGAACGACACCGCCGTATCGCGGGCTGTTGCTCAACATCCGGGCGTAATCGGCAAACGCCTCCGCGTAGGAGCCATAGCTCCTGAAGCTTGCCGTTTGTTTGACTGGCTCCCCATTCACATATTCGGTCGTTTTAACGTCGGTGGTCGCGCCTTTCCAACCCGAAGTGGCCTTGATGCCAAACAGGTTGAAAGACGGCGAACCGTCGGCGTTGCGGATCTCGCCTTTGCCCCACCCCGACTCCAAGGCCGCCTGGCCGAGGATGAACGACGCGGGCACGCCGGTTTGGCGCTCCGCCGCTTGTGCGTGGGAGGCCATCTTCACCATGAACTGAGACTGCGTTCCGCCCGCCTTGGAAAGGCTGGACTTAGAGATGGCACCAGTCAGCGCGGCCGGGACGGAAACAGTCGGTAAAGCATCGGCCGACGCCGGAGGCATGGCCTGCATATGGCGGGAAAGCTGCCGCTCAATCATGTCCGCCAGACCGCCTGGGCGGCCAGCGAACTGTTTGGCCATCTGAGAATCCAGCATGCTCGTGAAGGTGTCTCCACCGGCGTTCGGGGAATCTTCGGCCTTCATGGTGGCGTCGCGCATGCTTTTGAGCACCATCTGCATGAACAACGACTCGAACTGCACCGCGGCCTGGCGTGCTGCCCCGTTGGGGTTGCGTGTCGCTTCGCTCCGAAGCACGTCCAGCGACCGGCTGTCGATGCCCAGAGAGTTGTTGGACGCGTCGGAGAAGGTCATATGATTTCCAGCTCTGCTTTCATGGCTCCAGCCGCCTTGATCGCTTGCAATATGCCGATCAGGTCTTGGGCGGTGGCACCCAGCGCGTTGAGCGACTTGACGATATCGGCCAGATCGGCGCTGGCAGGAATGTTGAACAGCACGCCTGGATCCTGTTGAATGCGGATGTCAGACTTCTCAGACACCACCGTTTGACCACCGGATAACGCATTCGGCTGGCTGATGACTGGGGTACTGGAGACGGTGACTGACAAACTGCCGTGCGCCACGGCACAGGCCCCCAAGCGCACCGACTGGTTCATGACCACCGACCCGCTGCGCGCATTCACCACCACCTTCGCGGGGGGTGCTTCGAGCGCAACCTCGATGTTTTCGAGGGACGAGATAAACGCTACGCGGCTGCCTGTTCCCGGGAATCGCACCTGTACCACCCGACCATCCAAGGCCGATGCAACGTCCTCTGCCCCCAGCTTGCGGTTGATGGCTTCGGCCACGAGGCGCGCTGTGGAAAAGTCGGTCTGATTCAGCTCAAGGTGAATCACGTCGGCCGCCAAAGCGGCGTTGGCCACTACCCGCTCCACCGTAGCGCCGCCAGGAATGCGACCAGCCAGCATGTGGTTGATTGCGACCTTGCTCCCCCCCGCAGACGCGCCTGCGCCGCCTATCACCAAGTTGCCTTGCGCCATGGCGTAGATTTGACCGTCCGCGCCGCGCAGCGGTGTGAGCAGCAGCGTGCCCCCACGCAGGCTTCGGGCGTTACCGAGCGAGGAAACGGTGATGTCTATCTGTTGTCCGGTTTGCGCGAATGAAGGCAGCGCAGCGGTAACCATGACCGCCGCCACATTTTTCATTTGGGGCGTCACGCCGGGTGGCAGCGTCACGCCAAACTGGCTCAGCAGTGACTGCACGCTTTGGCCAGTGAACTGCACCTGATTGGTGGCGTCGCCGCTGCCGTCCAGTCCGACGACCACCCCGTAACCGATCAGTTGGTTGACGCGTACACCTGAAATGCTTGCCAAGTCACGAACGCGCTCGCTTCCGCCATTCGCCGCATGACTGGGTTGCCACACGCCCACCAACCCCATGAGACAAGCGGTCCAAAGAACCAGCGTGTGAAACGGGCTGACGTTCATACAGGGGCCACGCTGAGAAAGAAGCGAGATAACCAGCCCAGGCCTTGAACCCGGCCTATATCGCCCCGGCCACGTTGCTCAAGGCGCGCCTCGGCCACCTGGGTGGAACTCACCACGTTGCCCGCACGGATGGACACCGGGTTGACGATGCCTGAGAACCGCATCACATCCACGTTTTGGTTCACACCAAGTTGTTTTTCGCCCGCAACAACCAGGTTGCCATTCGGCAGCACCTGCTGCACCAGCACCGTGATGGTGCCAGCAAAGGTGTTGGTGCTGTTGGTCTTGCCGTCGGCCGAGGTGTCGACCCCGGAGCTGGCGTCGGCAGAAAGACGGCCCAGCAACTTGCTTGGCGCAAATGGCAAGGCTGACACACCGGCAGACAACGAACTGTCGCGGTTGAGCTTGCTAGTAGACTGTTGGCTGGCGGTGAGCTGCTCTTCGATCTGTATGGTGAGGGTGTCGCCGGCCAATCTGGCGCGACGGTCTTCGAACAATGGCCGGTGGCTGGCGGCCTGGAAGATAGCCCCCTGCGTGGGCAGTGGCAGCGGTGCCAACGCCGCAGTGGCAGGCAGGGTGGTCAACATGTCCACCTGTGGGGTGGAGACAGCCGCACAACCACCGATCAGCGCCGACAGGACCAACCCAACCAACATCCAACATCCACGCCACATGGTCAAGCCCCTCACAGTTGGGTCAATCGGGCCAGCATTTGGTCCGACGTTTGAATCGCCTTGGAGTTGATCTCGTAGGCGCGTTGGGTCTGAATCATGGCCACCAGTTCTTCCACCACATTGACGTTGGAGCTTTCCACCACGCCCTGATTGATGACACCTAAACCATTGGCACCGGGGTTGCCCGTTTGCGGGCTACCCGATGCGGAGGTTTCGGCAAACAAATTGCCACCGCGCGGGTCCAATCCCGCAGGATTCATGAAGTTGGCCAATTGAATCTGTCCGATCTGCTGCGGCGCAGTGGTACCTGCGACAGTGACAGAGACGATGCCGTCGCGCGCAATCGTCACGCTTTGCGTGTTGGCTGGCATGGTGATACCAGGGTTGATGAGATAGCCGCTCGAGTTGACCAACTGACCCTGGGCGTCTACCTGGAACGCTCCATCTCGGGTGTAGGCGGTCGTGCCGTCGGGCATTTGCACCTGGAAAAATCCTTGGCCGTTAACAGCCAGGTCCAGGTTGTTACCGGTCTGGGTCAAACCGCCTTGGCTGAAGTTGCGGGCTGTCGCCACCGAACGGACGCCGGTGCCCAATTGCAGGCCGGTGGGCAGTTCGGTCTGGGCGCTGGATGGCGCGCCCGCCTGGCGAAGGTTCTGGTACAACAGGTCTTCGAACACCACACGGCTGCGTTTGTAGCCGTTGGTGGCGGTATTGGCCAGATTGTGAGTAATCGCATCCAGCTGGGTCTGCTGGGCTTCCAATCCGGTTTTGGCGATGGACAGTGAACGCATCATGGCGGTGGCTCCTTAAATCAGTGCGACTGGGCCAGCAGCTGGGCGGCACGCTGGTCGTTTTGCTCGGCGTTTTGCAGCAGCTTCATTTGGGTTTCGTATTGGCGCGATGCAGCGATCATGCCGACCATGGCCTCGATCACGTTGACGTTGCTGCCCTCCAAGGCCCCCGAAGCAATACGAACCGCTTCGTCGGCGTTGACAGGGTCCCCGGTGCGAGTCCGCAACAGCCCGTCCACTCCCTTTTGGAGTTCGGCAGCGGGAGGATTCACCAGTTTGATACGGCCCACGGTTTGTGCAGGCCCGAGGGTCGGTTTGGCGCTCACGGTGCCATCGTCCCCTATGTGCACTTGGCTTCCAGCCGGGATATTGAGGGGACCACCCTCGCCCGCTACCGGCTGGCCGTTGTACGCGGTCAGCACCCCTTCGGCATTGATCTCAAAACCACCGTTTCGGGTGTAAGCCTCACCACCATCGGCGGTTTGCACCGCGAAATAGCCGCTGCCTTTGATGGCCGCGTCTAGGCTTCGCCCCGTGCTGTTGATGGGGCCGCTCTGGTCGTTGAAACCAGTGGTGACCTCCAGCGCCTGCACCCGGGTGGTGGCACCCTCGCCCCGCACCGGAACCGCACGGAAGGCCACCAAGTCGGCCCTGAAGCCGGTGGTGTTCGCGTTGGCCAGATTCTGGGTGATCCCGTCTTGCCGGGTGGTCAGGGCCCGGGCGGCGGAGGCGGCGGTGTAAATTAAGCGGTCCATGGGTCAGGCAAGAACTTCAACGCAGGTTGACCAGGGTGGCCAGCATCTGGTCCATGGTTTTGATGGTTTGCGCGTTCGCCTGATAGCTTCGCTGCGCAGAGATCATGTCCACCAGCTGTTGCGTCAGATCCACGTTGGACTCTTCCAGGGCACCGCCCTGAAGGGCGCCCAAGTTGGCGGTACCGGGCGCGCTCACTGCAGCCTGGCCCGATGCGGGTGTTTCCCGCCAAAGATTACCCCCTGCTGGGGCCAAACCCTGCTCGTTGCGGAAGTCGGCCAAGGCAATCTGAGCGGCGTTCAGCGTCTTCCCATTGGAGTATCGGGCCTCGACCATGCCATTGCCGGCGATTCCAAAACCCACCAGTTGCCCTGGGGCGTAACCGTCCTGAGTGGCCTGGGTCACACCGAACGCGCTGCCGAACTGGGTGGAGCCGGTGAACGACAAGGTCACCGGGGCCGAAGTGGTGGAAGCCGAGGGCGCGACGGGCAAAGTGGCCGATGAAAAAGGGATGGCCAAGGTGAGATCGCCTGCGGTCAAGGTGCCACCGGAAAGACTGCCAGAGTTGGCTGCGTCCAGCGTTCCGTCAGGCTTGAAGGTCAGGCGCCCCACCGGGTCTTGCGCTGCGCCCGGACCGGAAAGGGCGGGGACAGGAACACCGTCGTGGGCCGCATAAACCTCCCACTCGTTTGCGTTGGCAGTTTTACGGAAGTAGACCGACAACACCTGCTGGTTGCCTTGCTGGTCGTATGTAGAGACCGAGGTCGCCGAGGTGTACGACTTGGGATCGGCGAGATTGAAGGCTGGCGTTGTGGCTGTGGGAACGGCCGTACGGGCGTCGAGGTTGAGCTGCATCGAGGCAGACGACGTAACCCGGGGGCCTATGCCCTGCGCGGGCAGCAAAATGTCGCCCGTCACGCCACTGGCCTTGCCGGAGGTGGGGTCCACGGCGTAGCCCTGTAACCGAAGACCCTGATTGGTCACGACGTAGCCCGCGCTGTCGAGCTGGAATTGACCGTTACGGGTGTACGACACGTCGGTGCTGACTCCCGGTTGAGACACCCGAAAGAAACCGCGACCATTAATAGCCACATCCAGGGGGTTCTCGGTCGTGCGGATACCGCCCTGCGTGAACTGCTGGGTCACGGCATCGACCTTCACGCCCATGCCTGCCACAGTGTTCCCCACCGTGTAGGCCGCGTTCGCGTAGACATCAGAAAACTCGGCGCGGGCGGATTTGGCGCCTACGGTGTTGGCGTTGGCGATGTTGTTGCCAATCACCTCCAGGTTGCGTGAGGCGGCGTTCAAGCCACTGATACCTTGTTGAAAACCCATCGTGTACTCCAGTCAAAGGAAACGGTTCAAAGGAATGACTTGATGTCGCTGTAAGCGCGGGTACCTGAGCTGCCGAGGTCGAGCTGAACGCCGGCGCTGCCATTGGTCACCGCTTGCACCCGGCTGGATACCAAAGGTGTGGCGGCAACAGTTGTGCCGCCAGCGCTGGCGGTAACCCGAAGACGGTAGTTTCCAGACGCCGCGGCCTTCCCATCGGCCGTCATGCCATCCCACGTGAAGCTGCGCACGCCGGCAGTCGAATTGCCCAGGGGCAGCGACCGAACCGTGGCGCCGGTGGCGTCGACGATGTCGACCACCACCGTGTCGGCCGAACTCGCGAGTTCGACTCCACCGGTCGCTGGGGCATCGCCCAAAGTCAGGTTGGAACCAGCCACCAGCACAGAACGGCCTGGGAGCTGAGTGGCAGATTGGGCCTGAAGGTTATTGAAACTGGTCAGCAAAGACGTGACCGTAGTGTTGAGCTTTTCGATGCCGCTCACCGTGTTGATCTGCGCGATCTGGCTGGTCATTTGCGCGTTGTCCATCGGATTCAACGGGTCTTGGTTCTTCATCTGCGCGACCAAGAGTTTCATGAACCGGTCTTGTTGCTCGGCGGCACTGGTAGTGCCACTGGTGTTGCCAACGCTCACCGGCGTCGGGTTGGGAGTGGTGGTGACGCTGCTGACGGTCATGGGATTCCTTTAGCGGGCCGTGGGGGTCATTGACCCATTTGCAGGGTTTTTGAAAGCAGCGTGCGGGCGGTATTCATTACCTCGACGTTGTTTTGGTATGACCGCGAGGCCGAGATCATGTTGACCATCTCATCGACCACGCTCACGTTGGAATGGGTGACGTAGCCCTCGGCATCGGCCATCGGGTGGGCGGGCTCGTGCACACGGCGACCGGGGGTTTGATCCTCCGAGATGCCAGTGACGGTCACTCCAGGTGTGGTGCTGCCCGGCACCGCCTGAGACTGAAAGGTAAGCTGTCGAGCTTTATAGGCTTTTCCGTCGGGGCCAGCCACCGAGTCGGCGTTGGCCAGGTTACTGGCCACGACGTTGAGGCGTTTGCTCTGTGCCGACACGGCGCTGCCAGAAATAGCGAATACATCGAACAGGGACATGGAGACTGCCTTTCTATGTCAGGGTTCACTGGCCTGTGATCGCGGACAACATGGTCCGAACGTGGCCGTTGATGAATCGCAGCGTGGCCTCATAACGCATCGCGTTGTCTGCAAAGTTGGCGCGCTCTCGGTCTAGGTCGACGGTATTGCCATCGATATTGGGTTGCTCGCTGGCGCGGAACATGACCGGCGCTTGGTCTGGACTACCACCCGAAAAGTGCAGGTGTCTTGTCTGCGTAGCGGCAGCGCCGGTCGTCGGTGCCCCACGCGCGGACTTGAGTGCGCTGGCAAAGTCCACGTCCTGTGCCTTGTAGCCGGGAGTGTCGGCATTGGCGATGTTGCCGGCCAACACCTGTTGACGTTGCGCGAGGAGCTCAAGTACTCGGCCCTGCCGGTCGAGAAGAGATGTCAAGGGTGGCGTCATGGTGGGGGTGGCCAGAAGTCGGAGGTTTGAAATGAGTATCGGCATCTGGGGTTGGACTAAACGCCAGATAAGACGCATGTTTGGGCGGCTTATTGGTCAGCTGAAAGCCGCGAGAGCGTCTTACAGTGGCCGGTACCGAATCTCTGCTGGACCATGCCCACCGCCGCCTTCTCGTCTGCCTTTATTCACCTCTTTCGATGGTGGATCACCGCTGCCCTGGTGGCGGGCGGTGCGGCCCAAGCTGCACCGGCCTTGCTGACGGCCGATGAGCTCAAGGCCTACGCGCTGGAGCAGGCGCAGACCACACTGAACGACCCCGCAAACCGAGTCGAAGTGCAATTGGGTATGCCCGAGAACGTCCAGACCGTAGCGCCATGTCAGCGATCTGAACCTTTTGTTCCGCCGGGTGTGAAGCTTTGGGGCCGTGCGTCGGTCGGCGTGCGCTGCGTGCTTGGCGCGAGCTGGCGGGTGATTTTCCCCATCAATGTGGCGGTATGGGGCCCCGCATGGGTGGCAGTTACCCCCCTGCCAGCAGGCGCCACCGTGAAGGCTACCGACCTGCGCGAGGCCGAAATCGAACTTACGCAGGAGCGAATTGGATTGCCCAAAACGCCCGAAGGACTGGTCGGCAAAGTGCTGGTTCGGCCGGTGCAGGCCGGTCAAGCGGTGCCGCTGGACGCGGTGCGTGCCACCACCGTGGTGAGCGCGGGGGATCTGGTCCGCCTGCGGGTGTTGGGCGGCGGTTTTGCAATTACCGCAGCGGGACAGTCGCTGGGCAGCGCCTCGGAGGGCCAGGCGGTGCGGGTTCGGACCGACTTTGGCCGCACCGTGACCGGGGTGGCCCGAGCTGGGCGCATCGTTGACCTCCAACCCTGAGTGCCGCCGATGGCGCTCACCGCCCCGAAAACTCTTCCCAGTCCCAGTAGGCCTACAGTTTCCGGAATCCATGCCGAAAAAAGTTCCTAAGATATGCAAACGTCTGACTGGAGCACCTCATGAAAATCGGACTACCCCCTGAAATCAGCACGGCGACGCCTGACGCCGCCGTGCGCGGCAAACCCGCCACCAAGGCCTCCGCCAGCCCCGCAACCGACGCTGTCGATCGGGTTGACCTGTCGCCTGCCGGCGCTCGGATTGGGGCTGCGAACCAGAGCGTGGATTTCGACAGCGCAAAAGTGGACGCAATCAAGGCGGCCATCAAAGAGGGTCGATTCAAAGTCAATCCTGAAGTGATTTCCGACCGTCTGATTGCCGAAGCCAGCGCACTGCTGCGACCGCGCTCATCCTGAATGCCTTCTCATGACTGCACCCAAGTCCCTAGATCAGTTGCTCGACGGCATTGAATTGTTGTTGGCCAGCCAGCGTGAACTGGTGCTGGAAGGGGATGCCGATGCGTTACCGGTGCTCAGCGCCAGCCTGTCAGCGCACCTGGGCCAGGTTTTAGCCCATGCCGGCACCCCGCAAATGACGCCGTACCACGCACGCTTGGTCGCCATCCAGAAACAGGCACTGTCGGTGGGTACGTTGCTTAACCGCCGTCAGTCTGAAGTGCGGCGGGCGTTGGATTCCATGGGTCACCATCACCAAGCGATCACCGACCTACAGTCGCCCCGGGTTTACGCTCCAGCCGGTTTGCTCATTTCTTCCTTGAATACCCGAGCAATGGGGTCGGCTTGACCACCAGCAGCACCGAATCGCCGTTGCGCAACTTCGGAACGCTCTATTTCCTCCAGTTGACTTGCCCTGTTCCATAGGGGCCGCACCATACGGTTGTATCGAAACGCCTCAGAAACTTACTGCTATCCAAAGAACAATGGGCCCCTTGGGGCCCATTGTTCTTTGGGGGTCAGCCGCTTTACTGGGCCACACAGATCACCATTCTTTCAGTCGCGAGCGTAGACGCGCGACGGCCTGACTGTGCAGCTGGCATACCCGCGACTCAGTCACGCCCAGCACGGCTGCGATTTCTTTCAGGTTCATGTCATGCTCGTAATACATGCTCATGATGTACTGCTCCCGCTCGGGCAACTGGCTGATCGCGTCGACCAATGCCTGCCGGAACCGATGGTCGGTCAGTTGGTCCACCGGATCCGCGCCCTCGTGCGTCAGGTGACGATCGAGGTAGCTGGACTCTCCATCTTCTGAGTCGTAGTCCCCAATGTAGACCAGTTGCGCGCCGCGTACGTCGGTGAGCATGTCGTGGTACTGCTCCAGAGACACCTTCAGTTCAGCAGCGATCTCGGTGTCCTTCGGCGCCCGGCGCAGCTTTTGCTCTAAGGTATGCACCGCCTCCGCAATGCTACGCTGGCTCTTGCGGACTGAACGGGGCACCCAGTCGGCGCCTCGGAGCTCGTCGAGCATGGCACCGCGAACCCGGAGCATGGCGAAGGTTTCAAACTCGGCCCCGTGGCCTTGCTCGTAGCGCTGCATTGCGTCCATTAGTCCGATGGTTCCAGCCTGAATCAGGTCGTCCAACTCAACGTTGGCGGGTAATCGTCCGATCATTTTGGAGGCCTGCCGGCGCACCATGGGCA
>CAZANT010000004.1:0-21980 GCA_964486575.1 uncultured Burkholderiaceae bacterium
CGCAGGTCATCGAGCAGCGCGTCGAGTTCGTCGAAGTCGGCGGGCTGAAGGGCAGTGTCAAGGGTCATGGGACAAGTGTAAGAGGGCTGGTCGGTCGGCGACATGAATGTGACATCAATACCGCCATACTGTTGGCCCTGGGAGACCACCGCATGTTGAACCGACTCGAATCGCATTTCCCGTTGCGCTACTCCACCCTTGGCTTGTGCATTTTTGGGGCGCTGCTGGCACTGTTTAGCGTGGTGGCATTTGGCGTCGGTTGGCTGGTGCTGGGGTTGTTCGTGGTGTTGGTCGGCGTGGGTGTGCACGACCTGCTGCAGACCAAAAGCTCCGTGCTGCGCAACTACCCGGTGGTGGGGCATTTCCGCTTCATGCTGGAATCCATCCGACCGGAGTTGCGGCAGTATTTTCTTGAGAGCGACAACGAGGCCGCACCTTTCTCGCGCTCGCAACGCTCGCTGGTCTACCAGCGCGCCAAAAACGAGTCTGACAAGCGCCCGTTTGGCACCCTGCTGGACGTGGCACAAGTGGGCTACGAATGGATCAACCACTCGCTCGCACCCACCAAACTCACCTCGCATGACTTCCGGATTGGCATTGGTGCGCTGCCCGACGGCACGCCCAAAGCCGGCTGCAGCCAGCCTTACCAGGCCAGCGTGTTCAACATCTCAGCCATGAGTTTTGGCGCGTTGTCGGCCAACGCCATCCTGGCGCTGAATGCGGGCGCCAAACGCGGCGGCTTTGCGCACGACACCGGCGAGGGCTCGATCTCGGTCCACCACCGGACTCACGGCGGGGACTTGATCTGGGAGATTGGCTCCGGCTACTTTGGCTGCCGCAACGACGACGGCACGTTCAACGCCGAGCGGTTTACCGCCACGGCACTGGAGCCACAGGTGAAGATGATTGAACTCAAGCTCAGCCAAGGCGCCAAGCCGGGCCAGGGCGGCATCCTGCCGGGCCCGAAAGTCACGCCCGAGATCGCGGCCGCGCGGGGTGTGCCGGTCGGGGTGGACTGCGTTTCTCCCGCCGCGCACAGTGCCTTCGCCACGCCGGTGGAGCTGCTGCGTTTCATCGCCCGGCTGCGCGAACTCTCCGGTGGCAAACCGGTCGGCTTCAAACTCTGCATTGGTCACCCATGGGAGTGGTTTGCCACCGTCAAGGCCATGCTGGCCACGGGCATGACGCCTGACTTCATTGTGGTGGACGGCGCGGAAGGCGGCACCGGTGCGGCGCCGCTGGAGTTCACCGACCACGTGGGCGTGCCGTTGCAGGAAGGGCTGCTGCTGGTGCACAACACGCTGCTGGGTGTGGGCCTGCGCCCGCAGATTCGCATTGGCTGCGCGGGCAAGGTGGTGAGCGCGTTTGACGTAGCGCGCATGATGGCGCTGGGCGCCGACTGGTGCAACTCGGCACGGGGCTTCATGTTCGCACTCGGCTGCATTCAGGCCCAAAGCTGCCATACCGGCAACTGCCCGACCGGCGTGACCACGCAGGACCCGCTGCGTCAGCAGGCCCTGGTGGTGCCCGACAAAACCCAAAGGGTGCTGAACTTCCACCAGAACACGCTGAAGGCGCTGAAAGAGTTGGTGCAAGCCGCTGGGCTGACGCACCCGGCCGCGATCACGCCGCACCACATCGTGCGGCGCATCAGCCAGAACGAGGTGCGGCTGCTGGCCAACCTGGTGATGCAGGTGCAGCCGGGGTCGCTGCTGTCGGACTCGCTGGAAGGCCAGCACGAGGTCTTCAAGCGTTATTGGCCGCAGGCCAGTGCAGACAGTTTTACGCTACAAATAGCGTAGCTGCATCGCTTGATATTCCAAGGGCTTGAAGCCTTTTTTTCATTGAAATGACGGCTTTGTCCTTGCTCAGCAGCGTGGCGCGGTGTGCTACGGCCAAATCAATGAACTTCTGGTCGTCGGCGTCGCGGCAAGTAACCGGCGCTTTGGGTGCGGTCGGCACGACGCGGGCGTGGCGATCGAAGTTGTCCAGCACGTCGGCGGCGCTGCGCTGGTGGTAGGCCAAGCGCGGCACGATCTGCGGGTAGGCCAGCACGCGGGCCAGTTCAATTCGCATGTCAGCGGTGACCAGCCAGTCAAGCTGGCGCGCTTCCAGCGCGGTTTTCAGGCGCTGTGAAGGCGGGTCGTCGAACACCCACAGGTCGAGCAGGATGTTGGTGTCGAGGACCACCGCTGGCAGTGTCATTCGCCGGCAGCGGCGGGCTTCTGGCGCGCCGAGCCGGCGACCATTTCGAACTTGAACAGCCGGCACTCGATTGGGCCGTTCCACATTGGCACGCGGCGCGACTCTTTCAGGCGCATGCGGCTGGGCAGCTTGAGGTCGGGCGTCAGCACCCAGGCGGTCCAGCCGGCGTAGTTTTTCTTCCAATGGGTGGCGAGTTTGGGGAAAAACGCGTCGCCTTCGTCGCGCTCGCCGTCAATCTGTGCAGTTTCCCTGCCGCGCAAGGACCCTGGCGTACCCGCCACACCGGCCACCGCAATCCGCTCGCCATATGGTGGGTTGAGCAGCATCACGCCAGTGGGTGCGGGGGGCAACCGCTGCAGCGCGTCGCCCCCACGAAACTGCACCGCGTGGGTCACACCCGCGCGCTCGGCGTTGCGCTCGGCGAAGTCCACCATGCGGAAGGCCACATCGCTGCCAAACACTGGCACTCTGGGCTCGCGCACGGCGGCGGCGGCCTGGTCGCGCAGGGCCTCCCAGACATGCGCTTGATAGGGCAGGTATTTCTCGAACGCAAAGCGGCGCAGCAGCCCCGGCGCCTGGTTGCAGGCGATGGTGGCTGCCTCAATGGCAATGGTGCCGCTGCCGCAGCAGGGGTCGTACAGCGGTGCGCTGCCGTCCCAGCCGCTGGCGGCCAGCATGGCGGCTGCCAGGGTTTCCTTCAGCGGGGCTTCGCCGGTGTCTTCGCGCCAGCCGCGTTTGAACAGCGGCTCGCCCGAGGTGTCGATGTAGAGCAAGCAGCGGTCGGTCGTGAGGTGGGCGTAGATGCGCACGTCGGGCCACTGGGTGTTGACGTCGGGCCGCACGCCGCCCGCCTTGGCGCGGAAGCGGTCACACACCGCGTCCTTGATCTTCAATGCGGCAAAGTTCAGCGAGGTCAGCGGGCTGTGCTGGGCGGTGATTTCGACTTTGATGCTTTGGCGCGGCGTGAACCAAATCTCCCAGGCCACGCTGTCGGCCAGCGCATACAGGTCGTTTTCGCTGCGGTAAAAACCCTCCGCCAGTTGCACCAGCACCCGCTGGGCCAGGCGGCTGTGAAGGTTGAGCTGCATCGCGTCTCGCCACGACGCCACCACATTGACGCCGCCGCGACGTTTGTCGGTATGGCCGCTGCAGATGCGGCGCACCTCGGCTTCGAGCAGGTCTTCAACGCCGGCCGCGCAGGGGAGGAAAAGGTGGAGTTGATTCATAAAGCTTTGCGTAAATTCGCCGGCGCGATGCGCAGCGACTCGCGGTATTTGGCCACCGTGCGGCGTGCGCATTCGATGCCCTGCTCTTTCAGCATCTCGGAAATCTGGTTGTCCGACAGCGGCTTCTTCAGGTTTTCGGCTGTGACGAACTGCTTGATCAGGGCCCGCACCGCCGTGCTTGACGCGTTGCCCCCGGTTTCTGTGCCAAGCGCCGAGCCAAAGAAGTACTTCAACTCGAAGGTACCGTACGGCGTGGCCATGTACTTGGCCGTGGTTACCCGAGAAATGGTGGACTCGTGCAGGCCCAACTCGTCGGCAATCTCGCGCAGCACCAGTGGGCGCATGGCCAGCTCGCCATGGACAAAGAAGTTCTTCTGCCGCTCCACAATCGCGTTGCTGACGCGCAGGATGGTGTCAAACCGCTGCTGGATGTTCTTGATGAACCAACGCGCTTCCTGCAAGCGCTGCTGCAGCCCTGCGCCGCTGGCGCCTTTGCTGGCTTTGAGCGCGTTGGCGTACACATCGTGCACCCGCAGGCGAGGCATCACGTCGGCATTGAGCTGCACCCGGAAACGCGGGTTGGGGCCACGGCCGATTTGCGAGACGATCACGTCGGGCACCACGACGTTGCGCTCCACATCCACAAACCGGCGGCCCGGCTTGGGGTCCAGCCGCTGGATCAGGGCAATCGCCTTGCGCACCCGCACCTCGCTGTCGTGGCACAGCTGCACCAAGCGCTTGATGTCACGCCGCGCCAGCAGGTCCATGGGCTGGGCGCAGATGGCCAGCGCGGTCTGCACGACCTCGTCGTCCGGCTGGGCGCGCAGCTGCAAGCTCAGGCATTCGGCCAGGGTGCGTGCACCCACGCCGGTGGGCTCCAGGCTTTGCAGCAAACGCAAGGCCACTTCAAACCGCTGCTGCAGGTCCTCCAGTTCCTCCAGATCGTCGCCTGCCAGGCTCTGGGCCAGCTCGGCCAGTGAGTCTTCAAGGTAGCCGTCGTCGTTCAGGGACTCGATCAAAAAACGCAGTGCGGCGCGGTCTACCTCGCTCAAACGCAGGGACAGCGCTTGCCGGTGCAAGAAGGCGGTCATCGACTCCTGCTGCCGGGCGAGTTCGGTGGCGTCCAACGTGTCGTCGCCGTCATTGCGGTTCCGGGCGGGGGCGTCGCCACCCCACTCGCTGTCGTCCGGCGCCATTTCGTTGGTGCCGTCGCCGTCCCAGTTGTCGGGCAAGGCACTGTCGGCCTCGGCAAGGGCCTCACCGGCAGCATCAGCGGGTTCTGACTCCGTGGTGGGCGACGGCGCGTTGTAGACCTCCGCGGGCTCGTCGTCAGCCCGGCTGTCGGCAGTGACAGCGCCGAACTCCTCGCGCGGGGCGGCCTCGTCGGCCACCTCCAGAAACGGGTTGTCGTCGAGCATCTGCTCGACTTCCTGGCTTAGCTCCAACGTGGACAACTGCAGCAGCCGGATCGACTGTTGCAGTTGTGGCGTCAGCGCCAAGTGTTGGGAGACGCGGAGGGAAAGGCCCTGCTTCATTCAGCCAGACACGAAGCCAGACGCGACCGCGTGGGAGCAGAATGCGGCACGACGTGCGCGAACGTGGGAGCAATATCCACCACTACATCCGGAAATGCTCACCGAGGTACACGCGGCGCACATCGGGGTTGTTGACGATCTCGGACGGCGTGCCTTCGGCCAGCACCTGGCCGTCGCTGATGATGTAGGCGTGGTCGCAAATGCCCAGGGTTTCGCGCACGTTGTGGTCGGTGATCAACACACCAATGCCGCGCGACTTCAGGAAGCTGATGATGCGCTGGATCTCGATCACCGCAATCGGGTCGATGCCGGCAAAGGGCTCGTCCAGCAAGATGAACTGCGGCTGGGTTGCCAGCGCCCGGGCGATCTCCACCCGGCGCCGCTCGCCACCGGACAACGCCGGTGCGGGCGAATGGCGCAGGTGCTCCACGCGCAGGTCTTGCAACAACGCATCCGTACGTTCGTCCATCTCGGCTTTGCTGAGCGCACGGCCGTCCGGGCCCCGTTGCAGTTCCAGGACCGCGCGTACGTTTTGCTCGACCGTGAGCTTGCGGAAAATCGACGCTTCCTGCGGGAGGTAACTCAGCCCCAGCCGGGAACGGCGGTGGATGGGCATGTGCTCGACCGACTGGCCGTCGATGCTGATCGCACCCGCATCGGCCCGCACCAAACCCACGATCATGTAGAACGAAGTCGTTTTACCCGCGCCATTGGGGCCAAGCAAACCCACCACCTCGCCTTTTTGCACCGCCAGAGACACGTTTTTGACCACCTTACGGCTTCCGTAGGCTTTCTGCAAACCGGTGGCCACCAACTGGCTGCCGGCGTTGGGCTCGGCGTGGATGGCCACGCCAGGATCGACGGGCAAGGCGCTCACTTTTTCTCCTCGGGCAAGCGTTCGCTGGGGCGCAGTGTGGCTGGCGGGGACGTGACCACCGGGGCGGGCGTGGTGGATTTTGGCGTCAGCGTGGCGCGAATGCGGCCGGTCGGGTTGCCACTGCTGGCATTGGCAAGACCGCCGTTGACGGTGAACACGTCGTTGGTGTTGTCGTAATTGATCACGTTGCCGGAGGTTTCGTCCAGCAGGGTGCTGCCGCGGAAGCGGCGCAGTACCGCGCGGCTACTGAATTTGACGCTGTCGCTGCGGCCGTTGTACTCGATGGTTTCGGCTTCGCCTTCGATGGTCTCGTCCAACCCTTCGCGTTTTTGCCGGAAGTAGGCGCGCTGACCGGGTGCAGCGGTTGCGACACCAAACTGTGAACCGTCGGGGTCTTGTTTCACCTCGACCCGCACGCCGCGGATGACCATCGAGCCTTTGGTAATGACGACGTTGCCAGTGAACAGGCTGGTCTGGCGCAGGTCGTCGTAACGCAGCGCATCGGCCTCGATGTTCATGGGTTTGTTGCGGTCGGCTTTCTCAGCCTGCACGCCGCTTCCCAACAACACCAGTGCCAGCATGGCGCAGCGCAACAATTGAACAGTCAAGCGGGATGGTTTCATAAAGGCATGCTTCTTGCTGTGATTGTAACGAGCCTATTGGCTGCACCCACGAAAAAGGCCCGTCTCGCGGGCCTTTTTTACGGGGGGAAAGAACGTTCAAGCCGCCGGCTTGGCGCGGCGCGCGTCGGCGATCAGCACATTGGTCACTTGCAGGGCACGCTCCATGCTGCCAGCCAGCGTACCGTCGGTGTAGTAACGGCCGGCAATGCCGAGTGACGGAACGCCTTGCACCTTGTACAGGTCCTGCAGCTGGGCTGCACGGCGGGCCTTGTTGGCAACGCCAAAGGAATTGAACATCTCGATGAACGGGCCTTTCGCCAGGCCTTGCTTTTCAGCCCAGGTGGCAATCGAATCGGCCGTGTTGAGCGCCTGCTTCTCCACATGGACTGCATAAAATACCTTGCGGTGCAGAGCCTCGACCTTGTTGAGGGCTTCCAGCGTGTAGTACAGGCGTTGCTGGGCTTCAAAGTCGGCCCGGAAACGCACCGGCACGCGGCGCACCACCACGTCTTTGGGCACCTGTTTGATCCAGCTTTCCAGTTGCGGCTCAAAGCTGTTGCAGTGTGGGCAGCTGTACCAGAAAAACTCCAGCACTTCGACCTTTCCATCCGGCGTGTCTACTGGAGCGGTCTTGTCCAGCGTCAGGTAGTCGGTGCCGCTTTCCGGCTTTTTCCCCTGCGCCAAGGCTGGCCAAGCGAGCACGCCTGAGGCGGCTAGCGCACCGGCGGTAAGCACACGGGAAAACTCTCGACGTTCCATCATTGATCCACTCCTTGGTTGTTTTGCGGCGCCGCCTCTGGCGGCCGGCAGTGTTGGTATGACCGGTTTGGCCGCGAATAAGTTCAGCGCTGGACGCGGACCAAGGCGGTTTCGAAGCCGTTGCTGTCCAGACGCTCCTTGCTGCGGTCGGCGTCTTCTTTGCGATCAAACGGTCCCACGCGCACACGGAACACGGTTCGTCCCGACTGTTCGCGCTCGGTCACCCGAGACTCCAGCCCCAACAGCGACAGTTTGGCGCGCTGGGCCTCGGCATCCTCGGCGGTGCGAAACGCGCCAGCCTGAACAAAGTACGAAAATGGATCCACACCCGGTGCCAGTGGCTTGGCTGGCGGCGGCGCGGTGGTGACTACCGCAGGCGCGACCACCGGCGGGGTGGCCGAGGCGCGCAGGCGGGCCAAGTCGCCCAGCGGGTCCGCCGATGCGGCGGGCTTGGTGTCGGTCCGCCCAGCGGTGGTGGGCCCTGCCGGGGACGGGGTCGTGGCGGCAGCGGGGGCGGGCCGGCTCTGGTTCTTGCCCTGCAACGCGGCGTTCGGGTCCCAGTCCTTGTTGCGCTCCACTTCGGCGGCTTCTTGCGTCGGGTTGCGGCTGTGCGCCTTGTTGGTGAAGGGCACCGGGACTTTGGTCACGAACACCGCCACTGCCAGCGCCGCACCGAGCCCGACCAACACCCCGACGATGAAGCCGACCATGGCGGCACTGCGTGTCTGTTTCATGTTGCCTCTTGTAGCCTTTGGGCTTGTCGCGCGAGCCACGGTTTACATTTTGCGCGGCGCACTCACGCCCAACACACCCAGGCCATTGTGCAACACCTGGGCGGTAGCGGCGACCAGTGCGAGCCGAGCGCGTTTGACGCCCTCGTCGTCCACCAGGATCCGTTCGGCGTCGTAGTAGCTGTGGTAGCTGGCAGCCAGCTCACGCAGGTAAAACGTCACGTCGTGCGGGGCAAAGCCTTCGGCTGCGGCGCTCAGCATGTCGGGGTACTTGGCCATCAGCAGCATCAGGGCTTGGGCTTGTGGGCTTTCGAGCGGAGACAGGTCAGCATCCTGCAGGCTGGCCACGTCGCCGCCCCAGGCGCTCAGCACCGAGCAGATGCGGGCGTGGGCGTACTGCACGTAGTAGACCGGGTTGTCGTTGTTCTGGGCCAGTGCGAGGTCGATGTCGAAGATGTATTCGGTGTCGGGCTTGCGGCTGAGCAGGAAAAACCGCACCGCGTCGGTGCTGGTCCACTCGATCAGGTCGCGCAGCGTCACATAGCTTCCGGCCCGCTTGGAGATCTTCACCTCTTCGCCACCCCGCATGACCCGCACCATGGTGTGAAGAACATAGTCGGGGTAGCCCGGCGGGATGCCGACATTGGCCGCCTGCAGGCCAGCGCGCACCCGGGCGATGGTGCCGTGGTGGTCGGTGCCCTGGATGTTGATGACCTTGCTGAAACCACGTTCCCACTTGGTAATGTGGTAGGCCACGTCGGGTACAAAGTAGGTGTAGGCGCTGCCGCCAGCAGCCTCGGGATCGGTACCGGGAGGCACCGACTTGCGCATGACCCGGTCTTTGTCGTCGCCGTAGTCGGTGGACTTGAGCCACAACGCACCGTCCAGCTCGTAGGTCTTGCCAGCATCGACCAGTTTTTTCACCGTGGCTGCCACCCGGCCGCTGGTGTACAGGCTGGACTCCAGGTAATACTGGTCAAATCGGACCTGGAAGGCTTTGAGGTCCAAGTCCTGCTCGCGACGCAAGTACGCCACAGCGAACTCGCGGATGCCGTCAAGGTCGTTCAGGTCGCCGCTGGCGGTGAACTCGCGGTCGTCGGACTTGACAGTTTTTCGGGCCAGGAAATCGGCAGCGATGTCAGCAATGTAGTCGCCGTTGTAGGCCACCTCGGGCCAACCGGCGTCTCCCGGCTTCACGCCCTGCGCGCGGAGCTGGGTGGAGTTGGCCAGCGTCTGGATCTGCACGCCCGCGTCGTTGTAATAGAACTCTCGGTGCACTTGCCAGCCCTGGGTTTGAAACAGGTTGCAGATGGCGTCGCCCAAAGCCGCCTGTCGACCGTGGCCCACATGCAGGGGCCCGGTGGGGTTGGCAGAAACAAACTCCACCAGCATGCGCTGTCCATTGGCTGGCTGAACGCCGAATGCGTCACCAGAAGTCAGTACCTCGCGCACGGTTTGCTGCTTGGCCTCGGGCTTCAACCGGATGTTGATGAAGCCGGGCCCAGCAATTTCGATGGCAGCGACCCAGCGTTGGTACGGTGCCGTGCTTGCCAGGGCAAGTTTCAGCGTCTCAGCCAGCTGGCGCGGGTTGAGCTTGAGCGGCTTGGCCAGCTGCATGGCTGCGGTACAGGCCAGATCACCATGGGACGCGACCTTGGGCGACTCGAAAGCGGCTTTGCTGCCGGCGCCGGGCAACAGTTGTTCCAGCGCGGCAGCCAGGCTACCGAGCAATTCTTGTTTGGGCAAAAGCATGGGGTGATTTTACGGGTGGCACCCGCCCACCACTGGCCCGTCCACGGCGCTGGGTAAAGCCGCCTTGTTGGCCGGGGCTTTCTGTGCTTGAATGGATTGGGTCAAACCACAACACTCAGGAGGAGGAACACCATGAAACAACTGATTTCCCTGATTGCCCTTGGCCTCAGTTTGACCGTTGGCGCGGCACACGCCGCTGGCCATGCGGCCAGTGCGCCGATGGCCCCAGCCAGCCCGGCAGCGGCATCCGACGGCAAAACCAAGCAGCAAACCAAGATGGGCGATTGCAACAAGGAAGCCAAGGCCAAGTCCCTCACAGGCGACGAGCGCAAGGCCTTCATGAAATCCTGCCTCAGCAGCAAGCCTGCCACGCAGCAGAGCAAGATGACCCAGTGCAACAAGGACGCCACCGGTAAAAAGGGCGACGAGCGCAAGGCCTTCATGAAAGCGTGCCTGAGCAAGTAACCCGCCACGCTGTTCAACAGGCATGAAAAAGCCTGCCAAGCGAAAACTTGGCAGGCTGGCTAAGTTGACTGAACGGTTTTAGGCCGTCGCTGGCGTTGCGACCGTTGCGGGCACACCGACCCGGGTGAACTGGCCGCTGTTGTCACGCAGCCAGTTTTGCGACAGCGTCGCGTCGTGCTCATTCGGATGGAAACCGGCGCGCAGGTAAGTTTTCCAAGGCTGGTAGAGGTTGCGCAGCATGCCGCGCTGGCCAAACAGGTACGAACCTGCGCTTTTCCAGGTGCTCCACTTGAACAAGGTGCCGTCGTTCCAGAGGTTATTGATGACCTGGCGTGCAGCGTCGATGAGAAACAGCACGGTCACACGTTTGAACCACTTCAGACGCCACTCTTCGGTGCCACCGAGCTCGCGGTAGATGTCGAAGGCGGTGGTTTTGTGTTCGGATTCTTCGGCGGCGTGCCAGAGCCACATGGTCTTCAGGCGCGGCTCCGTCTGGTTGAGCATGTCTTCGTTGCGGAGCATGTAGTCGGCCAAAATCGCCGTGAAGTGCTCGTGCGCGGCGGTGATGGACAGCATGTGCAACGGGTGCAGGCCGGCAATGATTTTTCGCATCCACAGTATGCGCGGCTCCCAGTGGTTCACCAGGCCATGTGCTTTAAGGTGGTCGTTGAACAGGGTGTGGATGCGGCGGTGCGTGGCTTCCTGGCCTACGAAGCCTTGAACTTCTTCTTTGTAGACTTCTTGGCGTTCGGCGGGCAACAATTTCCAACCCTCGCGCACCGAATCAATGAAAAACTGCTCGCCCGTGGGGAAGCTCATCGACAAGGCATTGAAGAGCGCGGTGCGGAAAGCGTCGCCCTCGCACCAGTGGCGAGGCAATGGCGTTTTGAGGTCAACCAGCAAGCGGCGTACGACGAGTTCGGTCATGCGGGGCTCCTACGAGGTGTTGTGAATCGGTTGGTACCAGCGTGTACCGTTGCCCGTAATTTAGGATCAAGGCTTGGTACTGTCAAGTACCGGCGCAAAATAATGCCGCATGACCATCGAAAAGTTTCCCCTGTGACCACCGTGCTTCCGCTTGGGGGTGGGCACAACGACTACCGCAACCGCCTGCTCGACGGCATGGCCAATAGCCTGGCTGAGCGCGGCTATGCCGAGACCACGGTGGCCGACATCGTTCGTGAGGCAGGGGTGTCCAAACGGACTTTCTACGAGCATTTCGCTGCCAAACAAGACTGCTTGCTCGCGCTTTACCAAGCTGCCAGCCAGGCTGCACTGATGGTGCTTCGAAGTGCGGTGGACCCGGAAAAAGACTGGGCGTCACAGGTGGAGCACGCGCTGGGCACCTACCTGGCCTGCCTGGCCAGCCAACCGCGCTTGCTTCGAACGCTGTTCATCGAGATCCTTCACCTGGGCCAACCGGGCCTGGCCGTGCGGCGGGCGATGTACCAGGAGCTGGCGGACTTCATCGTGCAGGTGGTACCCGACAACCGCTCCGAGTCCGACCGCCAGGCGATGCCGATGGCCACACTCGCGATGGCGATCGTCGGCGGCATCAACGAGCTGGCGCTGGAGGCGATCGAGAAGGACCAGGCCGACCGGCTGGCCGACCTCACGCCCGCCGCCAGCTGGCTCGTGCGCTCGGTGCTTTCTGCTCCGGCCTGACGGCCTAACCGTTCAGGCGGCCCGCCAGAAGCCGGTCTGGCCGTAGTGGTGCTTCAGAAAATCAATCCACAAACGCACCCGCAAAGGCAGGTGACGGCGCTGTGGGAACACCGCGTAGATGCCGTTGGGCGGCGCGGCATAGTCGGCGAGCACCTCAACCAATCGCCCCGCAGCGATCTCCGCCTCCACCTCCCAGGTGCTGCGCCAGGCGATGCCATGGCCACCCAAGCACCAGTCGTGCAGCACCTGACCGTCTGAGCAGTCCAACGGGCCGCCAGGCTTCAGGTGCACCACGTCCGTGTCCTTGCCAGGGTCCGTTTCAGGCGAATTCGGTAGCGCACCGTTGGTTGACCGACCCGCGGCGCGGCGCGGCACCCGGAACGCCCAGCCCCGGGTCTGGGACGCGTCGCTTGAAAGCGTCAGGCAATCGAACCGGGCCAAGTCGTTCGGGTGCGCTGGCGTGCCGTGGCGCTGCAGGTAGGCGGGGGTGGCCACACACAACCGACGGTTGTCGGCCAACCGCACGCTGACCAACGAGGAGTCCGGCAGGTCACCCACACGCACCGCGCAGTCGAACCCTTCTCCGGCCAGGTCCACCACCCGGTCGCTCAGGTTGAGGGCAATGGTCACGTCGCTGTACTGGTCACGGAACTTGGGCACCAGCGGCGCCACATGGCGGCGGCCAAACCCGGCCGGGGCGGTGATGCGCAAATGCCCGCTGGGTTTGACGCCACCGGCCGAAACGCTGGCCTCGGCGTTCGCCAGGTCGGCCAGCAAGCGTTGGCAATCCTCCAGAAAAGCGCTGCCCTCGTGGGTGAGATGCAGGCGCCGGGTGGTGCGTACCAGCAGCTTCACGCCCAGACGCTCTTCCAGCGCGTCGAGCCGGCGGCCCATGATCGCCGGCGCCACGCCCTCAGCGAGCGCGGCGGCGGTCAGACTGCCGGTCGCCGCAACCGCCACGAAAGACTCCAACTGCTTGAGCTTGTTCATGGATTCAATACTTTTTTGTATAGAATTTGTGATTATTCAACCATCAATCATCCTCCATGTATCAAATACAGTGAGTGGATGGATAAACACCCCCTCCCAGAAACGCCCAAAGCCGTCCTCTTCGACGCCTACGGCACCATGTTCGACGTCTACAGCGTCGGCTTGTTGGCGGAGCAGTTCTTCCCGGGGCAAGGTCAGGCGCTGGGGGTGATGTGGCGCGACAAGCAGATCGAGTACACACGCTTGGTGACCACCAGCGACCATGGCAAACACTACCGGCCATTCTGGGAGCTGACCCGAGCGGGCCTGCGCTACAGCTGCAAGCGGCTGGGCCTGGACTTGACACCTGAGCGCGAAGAGCGGTTGATGAACCAGTACCGCGCGCTGTCGGCCTTCCCGGAGAACAAAGAAGTACTGCTTGCGCTCAAGGCGCAGGGCGTGGTGACCGGCATCTTGTCCAACGGCGACCCCGGCATGTTGGCGGTGGCGGTCAAGAGCGCGGGTTTGGACGGCCTGTTGGACCACGTGATCAGCGTGGACAGCGTTCGCAAATTCAAGACCCACCCCGAGGCCTACGCGCTCGGCCCACAGGCCACTGGCATCAAAGCGCAGCAGACCGTGTTCGTGAGCTGCAATGGCTGGGATGCGCTGGCCGCCGCCTGGTACGGTTATCGCACGCTGTGGGTGAACCGCTACCAGCTGCCGTTCGAGGAGCTGGACACCCAACCGGAGCGCACCGGCAGCACGCTGCGTGATGTGCTGCGCTTCTTTTCATGACACCGATGCTTTCTTATTGATTTGTCGTTTTTGATTCGTTTTTGGAGGACCTGACCATGACCGCACGCACCCCCGCTCACCGCCTGCAGGTGGCCACCGAACTGCACCAGTTCATCGAAACCCAAGTCTTGCCCGGCACCGGCATCGCCAGCGAGACCTTTTGGAAAGGCTTTGACGCCATCGTCGGCGATCTGGCCCCGAAGAACATCGCTCTGCTGGCAGAGCGCGACCGCCTGCAAGTGGAATTGGACGCTTGGCACAAAGCCCACCCTGGCCCCATCAGCGACATGCCCGCCTACAAGGCCTTCCTGGAAAAAATCGGCTATCTGGTGCCCCAACCGGCCGAAGTGAAGGCCACCACTGCCAACGTGGATGCCGAGCTGGCCACGCAAGCCGGCCCCCAGCTGGTGGTTCCCATCCTGAACGCCCGCTACGCGCTGAACGCTGCCAACGCCCGCTGGGGCAGCCTGTACGACGCGCTGTACGGCACCGACGCCATTTCCGAAGCCGACGGCGCTGAGAAAGGCAAGGGCTACAACCCGGTGCGCGGCGCGAAAGTGATTGCCTACGCCCGCAACGTGCTGGACCAGGCTGCGCCATTGGTGGGCGCCTCCCACAAAGACGCGACCGGCTACGCGGTGGACGGCGGCAAACTGGTGGTGGGTCTGGCCGGTGGCAAAACCACCGGGCTGGTGGACGCGGCGCAGTTCGTGGGCTACCAAGGGTCGACCACGGCCCCGTCGTCGGTGCTGTTGCAGCACCATGGTCTGCACCTTGACATCCTGATCGACCGCAACACCGCCATCGGTAAAACCGACGCCGCCGGCATCAGCGACGTGGTGCTGGAGTCGGCGCTGTCCACCATCCTGGACCTGGAAGACTCCGTGGCCGTGGTGGACGCGGCTGACAAGGTGGTGGCCTACGGCAACTGGCTGGGCATCTTGAAGGGCACACTGACCGAAAGCGTCACCAAAGGTGGCAAGACCTTTACCCGCGGCCTGAATGCCGACCGCGTGTACACCGGTGCCCAGGGCGGCGAAGTCCGCCTGCATGGCCGCTCGCTGATGTTCCTGCGCAACGTCGGCCACCTGATGACCAACCCGGCCATTCTCTACACTGCCGCCGACGGCAGCGTGAAGGAAATCCCCGAGGGCATCATGGACGCGGTGATCACCACCACCATCGCGCTGCACGACCTGAAAGGCCACGGCGTCAACGGCATCCGCAACTCCCGCAAGGGCTCGGTTTACATCGTCAAGCCCAAGATGCATGGCCCGGCCGAAGTCGCGTTCGCCGCCGAACTCTTCACCCGCGTAGAGCAGCTGCTGGGCCTGCCCGACAGCACGGTGAAGCTGGGCATCATGGACGAAGAGCGCCGCACCAGCGTCAACCTGAAAGCCTGCATCGCTGCGGCCAGCAGCCGAGTGGCTTTCATCAACACCGGCTTCCTCGACCGCACTGGCGACGAGATGCACACCGCCATGCACGCTGGCCCGATGATCCGCAAGGGGGACATGAAGACCAGCGCCTGGATCCAGGCCTATGAGAAAAACAACGTGCTGGTGGGCCTGTCGTGTGGCCTGCGTGGCCGTGCACAGATCGGCAAAGGCATGTGGGCCATGCCCGACCTGATGGCCGCGATGCTGGAACAGAAAATTGCCCATCCCAAGGCTGGCGCCAACACCGCCTGGGTGCCCAGCCCCACGGCTGCCACCCTGCACGCGCTGCACTACCACCAGGTGAGCGTGGCTGCGGTACAGCAAGAGCTCGAAAAGATCGACGCCAACGCCGAACGCACCAACATCCTGAACAACCTGCTGCAAATCCCGGTGACCGCCAGCCCGAACTGGAGCGCCGCTGAGAAGCAACAAGAACTGGACAACAACGCGCAGGGCATCCTGGGCTACGTGGTGCGCTGGATCGACCAGGGCGTGGGTTGCTCCAAGGTGCCCGACATCCACAACGTTGGCCTGATGGAAGACCGCGCCACACTGCGCATCTCCAGCCAGCACATGGCCAACTGGCTGCACCACGGCGTGGTGACCCAGGCGCAGGTTAAGGAGACCTTTGAGCGCATGGCGGCGGTGGTGGACGGGCAAAATGCTGGCGACCCGCTGTACCAGCCCATGGCGGGTAACTTCGGCACATCGGCCGCCTACAAGGCCGCATGCGAGCTGGTGTTTGAGGGCCTGGCCCAGCCCAGCGGCTACACCGAGCCCCTGCTGCACGCCTGGCGCCTGAAGGTCAAGGCTGCCTGACGGATATTGACACCGATCAACAGCTATTGAATCAATAGCTGTACCATCAGGCTCCACCTAGGCTTGGAGGCAAATTGGCATGAATATCCGCTTCGTCATGCCGATTTGCGCCTTCGGGGCCGCCATCGGGGCCACTGGCGTGGTCTGGGCTCAGGCCACCGACAGCGCCTTGCAACCGGTGCTCATCACTGGCAGCGCCACCGACCAGCAACGTTGGCGCACGCCCGCCTCCATTGACGTGGTGGACGGCAGCGAACTGCGCGACGGCCAGCTGCAAATCAACCTGTCTGAGGCCCTGGGTCGGGTACCCGGGTTGGTGGTTCAGAACCGACAAAACTACGCCCAGGACCTGCAAATCTCGATCCGTGGCGCCGGTGCCCGCGCGACCTTTGGGGTGCGTGGCGTGCGCCTGTTTGTGGATGGCATTCCCGCCAGCGGGCCGGACGGCCAGGGCCAGGCGGCCAACTTTCCGCTGGGTAGCGCCGAACGCATCGAGGTGATCCGCGGGCCGTATTCGGCGCTGTACGGCAGCTCGTCGGGCGGCGTGATCGCCCTGACGACCCAAGACGGCGGTGAACCCACCACCTGGCGCAGCGGCTTCGCGGCCGGAGCCGACGGCTTGCTGCGGCTCTCAACCCAAGCCACCGGCCGGGCAGGCGGTGTGCACTACGGGCTGGACTTGTCCACCTTCAGCATCGACGGCCAGCGGCCCCAGGCGGCAGCCGATCGCAGCAACGCCAACCTGAAACTCTCGCGGCCCTACGACGACGGCCGGGTGGTGCTGCTCTTCAACCGACTGAGCGATGCCGCACTTGACCCACTGGGCCTGTCCCGTGCCGAGTTCGACGCCGACCCGTACCAGACCACGCCGGCAGCACGCAGCTTCAACACCCGCAAGTCCACTTCACAAGCCCAGTTGGGCGTGGCCTGGCAACACCGGCTTGGCGGCGGACACAGCATGGAATGGATGGCTTATGGCGGGGAACGGGCGGTGGTGCAGTTTCAGGCCATTCCAGTGGGCACCCAGCAGGCGCCCAGCAGCCCTGGCGGCGTGATTGACCTGGACCGCGGCTACGCTGGCTGGAATGCCCGCTGGCGCTTTGACCAGGCGCTGGCCGAAGGCCGTCTGACGCTCGCCGGCGGCCTCGCCGCCGACCGGCAAGACGACCGGCGCCGCGGTTTCAACAACTTCACCAGCCCCACCACCCTCGGGGTACAGGGAGCGTTGCGCCGCGACGAGACCAACCGCGCGACGACACTCGCCCCCTACGCCCAGGCCGAGTGGGACACCGCCGACTGGACCTGGAGCGCCGGGATCCGGCACACTCAGGTGCGCTTCCGTTCGGACGACCGCTTCATTGCCCCTGGCAACCCTGACGACAGCGGTGCCAGCAGCTACAGCGGCAGCTCGCCGGTGCTGGGCATGCGCTGGCGGCTGGCCAAGCAGTTGCAGGCCTTTGCCAGCGCGGGACTCGGCTTTGAGACGCCCACACTGAATGAAGCGGCCTACCAAGCCTCTGGCGCCAGCGGACTCAACACCCGACTGATGCCGAGCCGCAGCCAAAACCTGGAAGCCGGTCTGCGTGCCCGCCACGGCAATGCCGCCTGGACAGCCACCGTTTTCCGCACCCGCACCCGCGACGAGATCGCGGTACTCAGCAACACCGGCGGCCGCGCCAGCTTCCAGAACGTGGGCCGTAGCCTGCGGCAGGGACTGGAACTGGCGGGCGACCTGCAGTGGGGCACGCTCAGCATCAGTTCCGCGTTCACCTACCTCGACGCCACCTACCGCGACCCGTTCGCGACCTGCGCCGGCGCGCCCTGCGCCACGCCCAACTTGGCCATTCCAGCGGGCAACCGGCTACCCGGCATCGCCCGCCAGCAGGCATATTTGCAGCTCACATGGCAACCTTGGGGCGCGGCCAGCACCTTCACGATGGAAACGCGGCACACCGGCGCAGTACCCGTGAATGACCGCAACACCGACGCCGCAGCCGCCACCACCGTCATCAACCTCGGGGCCCGCTTCCAGCAAGACCACGGGCCCTGGCAGTTCCGTCAGTTTCTGCGGCTGGACAATGCCGCCGGACGGCGGTACGCCGGCTCGGTCATCGTCAACGAGGGCAATGGGCGGTTTTTTGAAGCGGCGCAAGGCCGCAACGCCAGTGTGGGTTTGGAGTGGGTTCGGCGCTTTCGGTGATGCGTAAGCCGGGGAAGGTAGCCGCCGTCACAAAAAATCGACCTTGTCCTGCATCCAAACCCACCTTTGCTGAGTAGTGTCTGTGAGCGGCTTGCTTTCGCAAGCTTGTTGACCCACCCAAACGAGGAAAACCCATGAATCAGTCTTTGAACCGCCTGGCCGTTACGGCCCTGTTTGCAGCCACCCTGGCCGCCTGCGGCGGCAGCGACAACGACAACGCGCCCTCGCCGATTGGCGACACGGCGGTATTGACCACCGGTGGCCGCATCGCCACCTTCAACCGCGCGACGCCCGGAGCGCTGGTCAGCAACCTGGGCATCAGCGGACTGAATGGCTCCGAGCAATTGATTGGCATTGACGTGCGCCCCGCCAACGGCCTGGTCTACGCGGTGTCCAACGCCGGTCGCATCTACACGATTGACCCCACCACCGGCGCAGCCACCTTCCGCGTCGCGCTGAGCAATGACGCCGCCAACACCACGGCCTTCACCGCGCTCAGCGGCACCAGCTTCGGCATCGACTTCAACCCGGTACCCGACCGCCTGCGCATCGTCAGCAACACCGGCCAGAACCTGCGCATCAACGTCGACACCGGCGCCACCCTGGTCGACGGTGCCATCAACGGCGTCGCCGGCGCCGGCGTGAGCGCTTCGGCCTACACCAACGCGTTTGCCGGAGCCGCCAGCACCCAACTGTTCAACATCGACTGCGCCACCGGCACCCGGTACCTGCAGAACCCACCAAACAACGGCACCCTGGCCAATGCCACCCCCCTGGGCGTGGCTTGTGACGCCGCCAACGGCTTCGACATTGACGCGCGCAACAACACCGGCTTTGCCGCACTGCGGGTCGGGAACGTCACCCAGCTCTACAGCGTGTCCCTGGCCACAGGCGGCACCGCCACCGCCGTCGGCCCCATCGGCACCGGCGAAGCCGTGGTGGGCCTGACGCTGCTGAACCAGCCCGCTGCGCCCACCGTGTTCGTGCTGAGTGGCAACAACCTGTCACGCATCAACCCAGCCGCGCCCAACACCCTGCTCAGCACCAACCCCATCACTGGCCTGAACGCCGGCGAAAACGTGCTGGGCATTGACTTCCGTCCCGCCAACGGCCTTCTGTATGCGCTGACCAGCAGTGCCCGCCTGTTGACGGTCAACCCGGACACCGGCGCCGGCACCGTGGTAGCCACACTGGCAGCCGACGCCACCGACACCTCGGCACCGTTCACTGCCCTGGCTGGCACCACCTTTTCGGTGGACTTCAACCCGGTGCCGGACCGCCTGCGGGTGATCAGCGACCTGGGCCAGAGCCTGCGCATCAACGTGGCCACAGGCGCCACCATCACCGACGGCACCATCAACCGCACGGCGCCCGCGTCGGTCGTGGGTGCCGCCTATGCCAGCAACTTCGCCGGAACCACCACCACCACGTTGTACGACGTGGACGCGCTGGCCGATGTGCTGGCGATCCAGAACCCGCCGAACGATGGCACGCTGGTGAATGTGGGGGCGCTGGGTCTCGACGTCGCCGGCAGCAGCGCGATTGACATTGCCGGTGGTGACAACGGCTTGGCACTCGGCGCCTTCCGCGCCGGCCTGACCGGCCCGTACTCCCTCTACAACATCAACCTGACCACCGGTGCTGCCACGCTGCGTGGCGTGGGTACGGCGGCGCAGATTGGTGGTGCCAACGGCCCCGTCATTTCAGACATCGCGATCCGTTACTGATCCCCCGACCCGCCAGCCGCTGCATCGGCAGCGCTGCCGGGCCACTACCCCAGCGGCAGGTACCACGTGTACCCGCCGTTTTTTTTGGCCAGCGTGGATGGCAGGGCCTAGAATCCAGGTCACTCTCGAAGCCCACCGTGACAGACACCAGCGACTTCGACCACAACGCCGCCTTGCAAGCCTGCGCGAGCGGCCATCTGCCTGCATTGCAAGCGCTGTATGACCACGAGTCGCGCTGGATGCTGGGGGTGGCGTTGCGCATCGTGCGCGACCGCGCCACCGCCGAAGATGTGCTGCACGACGCTTGGCTGCAGGTCTGGCATAACGCAGGCAGTTTCGACCCCGCGCTGGGGTCCGCACGCGGCTGGCTCTACACCGTGGTCCGACACCGCGCCCTCAACGTTGCGCGCCGTACCGGGCGCGACCTGCCGCTGGACGTGTCCGCCCTGGACAACCTGACCGACACCCACCATCCCGCTCCCGAAAGCAGGGCCATGACCGACAGCCTGCACCGCTGCCTGCAGCAACTCGACGACCCACGCCGAGCTTGTATCGTGCATGCTTACGTTGATGGCTACACCCACGCCGAAATTGCCCGTCGGCTCAAGGCGCCGCTGGGCAGTGTCAAGTCCTGGATCCGCCGGGGACTGGCGAGTTTGAAGGAGTGCTTGTCATGAACCTGCTCGATCCTGAGGAGCGCAGCGCACTGGCCGGCGAGTACGTACTGGGCACCCTGAGCGACGCCGATCAAGCGGTGTTCGTCGTCGCGCTCGCCCGCGACGCAGAACTGCGTGCGGAGGTCGTCGCCTGGCAAGACCGCCTGTTGGACTTGGCGCCTCCGACGCTGGCGGTAGAGCCTTCTGCCGGACTTTGGTCACGCATCGCCGAGTCACTGGCACCGCCGCCCCAGGTCCCACGTCAACCCATCCGCACCCGGCATCAGCCTGTATGGCAGCGTCTGGGTTTCTGGCAAGGTCTGACCGCTGCAGCGGGTTTGGCCTGTCTGGTGCTGACGGTTTCATTGGCCTTGCATCTGGGCGGCGCCAACAATGCCGCGCCGCGCTTCGTGGCGGTACTGCAGAGCCCCGACAAAGCCACTGTTGGCTGGCTGGTAGAGGCCCAAGCCGGTGGCACCGTGCGTTTGTTGCCCCTGACCGGCAGCGAACCGGTACCGGCTGGCAGCGCACTGCAGTTTTGGACCAAAGGCGAGCGCGATGCCGGTCCCACCTCTTTGGGGCTGGTCACACCTGGCACAACGGTGGCGGTGCCAGCCGGCAAAATCTCCGGGCTGGCGGAACGCCATCTGTTTGAGATCACCCTGGAGCCTGCCGGTGGCTCGCCGCTGAACCGACCCACCGGACCCATCCTGTTCATTGGTCGCGCCGTGAAAGTCTGACGCTCACGCACCGCCGGCGGGCAGGGGCCCAACCTGCGACAATTTGGGCCGCCATGAGCCACACCTACATCCTGACCCTGTCCTGCCCCGACCGCACTGGCATCGTTCACGCCGTGTCCGGCTTTTTGCTGGAGCGCGGCGGCAACATTGAGGAAGCAGCCCAGTACAGCGACCGCGACACTGGCCTGTTTTTCATGCGGGTGCAGTTTGCTTGCGACCAACTGACGTTTACCGACCTCAAGCTGCAGTTGGGCCAGTTTGCCAGCCCCTTCCAGATGGTCTGGCAGTTGCACGCCACCGCCGAGCCGATGCGCGCTGTCATCCTGGTAAGCAAGGAAGGCCACTGCCTGAACGACCTGCTGTTCCGCTGGAAAAGCGGCTTGCTGCCGATCGACATCCGCGCCATCGTCAGCAACCACCGCGAGTTTTACCAGCTGGCGGCCAGCTACAACGTGCCCTTTCACCACTTCCCTGTCACCGCAGCCACCAAGGCCCAGGTGGAGGCCAAACAGTTTGAGATCATCGAGAACGAAGGCGCCGAGTTGGTGGTGCTGGCCCGCTACATGCAAATCTTGAGCGACGACCTTTGCCGCAAGCTGCAGGGCCGCGCGATCAACATCCACCACTCCTTCCTGCCCAGCTTTAAAGGCGCCAAGCCCTACTACCAGGCGCACGACCGGGGCGTGAAACTCATTGGCGCGACCGCCCACTACGTGACCGCCGACCTGGACGAGGGCCCGATCATCGAGCAAGACGTCGCCCGGGTAGACCACAGCAAAACGGTGGAAGACTTC
>CAZANT010000005.1:0-21852 GCA_964486575.1 uncultured Burkholderiaceae bacterium
GCCGCTGTTGCGTGAGGCGCTGAAGGCCATGGGCCGCGCCGACTTGATCGGCAACGGCAAGCACCACCTGATTCCGACCTTCCAGCCGCTCACCGACGGTGGCTACACCAGCGCCCGAAGGAAAAACTCGACCTCGGTGGGCGTAAAAACCTCACCAGTAACCAAAGGCCGGCTGCTCACCCAGCACACCGGCCTGCCGCCGCGCGACAACGGGTCGCGGCCGCCGCGGAAGAAGCCCACCTGAGCACCACGGCCACAGCCGACGCAGCAGCCCGAACGGGATCAGCGCCATGAAAAAGGCCCACCCATCGCTGCCGATGGGTAGGCCTTGCAGCGAACCGAGGGGGTATTCAGTTCAGTTCCGTCGTGTCGTCGACCGGCAGCACCGCCGTGCCCACCAGGACGGGCTCGCTGGTGTCGTTGGTCATGTTGGCGATCAGCTGGTCCATGTAAGCCACCAAGCCGCTGACACTCTGCGTTGCGCTGGCGGGCACCTCCGTGGTGGGGGCCGGTGCCGGCGTGTCGTCGTCGTTCCCACCGCATCCGGCGAGGAACAGGGCGATGGCCAGGGCGGCCAGTGGCGTTTTGACATCAAGTTGGGTCATGGTCGTGTCCTCCGGCGGTCAGGGGAAGGTGGCGCTTGCGGGTGCGGGCGGGTTGAAGTTGCCAGTGATTGGCGTGGTCAGGTAAGGAAACGCCGTGCCGTAGTTGGCCGATGTTTTGCGCACGCCGTCGGTCAGTGCCAGGGCGCCGGCAGGTGCGTCAGATGGCCTGCAGCCCACCCGCAGCGTGTCGGTGGCGCCGGTCAGCACGCACAACGCGCCCATGGCCACGCGGAGTGACAAGTCCACCACATCGTCGCCGGGCCGGCGGCCATTGGGAAAACCAGCCATGTCGCCAGCGGCCACGCCGAGCGTGTTCTGCGCGTTTGCGGCCACCGCAGGGGTGCTGGTGTTGAGACGTAACATTTCAGACGGCCTGACGTTGGCCGGTTGGTTGACCCCCTGGATGCCGGTGAGGAAGGCGGCGACCAGGTCCGTGCGTGGAAAGTTGGTCGGTGCCCTCGCAGAAGGGAACTGCGATTCGATGAAGGTCGGCAGTGCCGGGTGGGTCACGTAGTCCAGAAAGTTGGCGTCACCTGTGGGGCGTGAAGCGTTGAAGCGGTCCTTGTCGGCCAACCCGATGACGACCTCGTTGACCAAAGGCATGCCCAAACGCGATACCTGAGCCCAAGCACCACCGTCTCGCGTCGCATTGTTCAGGCCGGTAGCGGGCGCGCCATTCACCAATCGTGCCTGGCGCAGGCTGGCGGTGGTGTAGACGCCAATCACGGGTTCGTTGCCGGCGGTGAGGCAACTGATGGGGACCTCCATGGCGAGGGTGCTCACATTCTTGGATTCCAAGTCGTTGTTGTTGCCACCAACCTCAGGGCCAAGCGGGTTGAAGTTGAGGGCATCAAAAATCTTGCCGACGGAGATAAAGAACGGTTCTTTGCGTTGGCCAACAAACAACTTGCCGGGGGCAGCGCACCCAGGAATGTTGATGTTGTAGACGTGCTGAGCCGCATAGCTGGCATAGCCGGCTGGGCCGCCAAACACCTTCTCGCCGATGTTGTCCACCGGTTTGTCGAAGGTCGCAGCGTTGCCGTTGGCGTTGGTCACCGGGCCGGCGGACGCACCGGTACGGGTACCCCCCCGGCGATTGCCCCGCACCACGTCGACGGTGAAGGTTTCGCGCACGTTCAGTGTTGCCGGGTTGACGCCGGTGATCACGCCGCTGTTGATGAGCGGGATCTTGGTCGACTTGCCGCCAACCATCAGTGCGGCATCTTTTGATGTGTTTTTGAACTTGAACTGAAAGGTCAGGTCTTCTTGGGCGTCGCCGTTGTTGTCAATGTGAATTTCGTACAGGGCGTTCGGGTTGAACATGAAGAAGTTGGGGCCACCCTGCGGGTCTTGGAACGGCATGTAGTTGGCCAAAATCGTCACAAAACTCTGGCGTCCTGGTTCATAGCTGCGAAACATGTACACGTCGGTCGCATCAACCTGCGCCTGGGTCGCGATGAACGGCCCCTCGCGGTGGCTGGAGGCGATGGCCGTGGCTGCCATGCACATGACGCCGGCGGCAAGCGCCAGCTGTGATTTACGAAACTTCATAAAAAAACCTCCTGAATGGATGGCAAAAATGGGAACCCGCACGGGGCCGAAGTGATCGGCCGCCATGAGTCTTCATTGCCACATATCGGGGTCTTGGTGTTTGTAGGACAGGCCTGTGACGCAGCGTCAGGCAGGACACTTGATATCAAACTGAGATTCGTCTCACTGCGGTACCAGAAACCGCATCGATTTCAACGGCTCAGACGCCGGGCGCGGTCAGATCGCCTTCAGACGCTCTACGGCGGCGCGCAGGGTTTCGTCTTTTTTCGCGAAGCAGAACCGCACCACCCGCTGGTCGAATCCGTCGGCATAGAACGCCGAAAGCGGGATCGCAGCCACCCCGATCTCCGACGTCAGCCAGCGACAGAATTCCGACTCGGGCAAGTCACTGACGCCCGAGATGTCGACGCACTGAAAATACGTGCCCTCGCTGGGCAGCAGGCGCAACCGGGTGGTCGCCAGCCCGGCCCGGAAAAAGTCCCGCTTGCGCTCGTAGAACCGCGGCAGGTTCAGGTAGGGGGACGGGTCGGCCATGTAGGCCGCCAAACCGTGCTGCACCGGGGTGTTCACGGTGAACACATTGAACTGGTGCACTTTGCGGAATTCCTGGGTGAGGGCGGCTGGCGCCGCAACGTAGCCGACCTTCCAGCCCGTCACGTGGTAAGTCTTGCCGAAGCTGGAGACGATGAATGCCCGTGCGGCCAGCCCAGGGAAACGGGCGGCGCTCTCGTGGGGCTGGCCGTCGAACACCATGTGTTCGTAGACTTCGTCAGCAATCAGCAGCACCTCGGTGCCGTCTAACAACGCCTGCAGCTGCAGCATGTCGGTCCTAGACCATACCGTGCCACTCGGGTTGTGGGGCGAGTTGATGACGATGGCCCGGGTGCGCGCCGAGATGGCTGCCGCGATCTTGCCAAAGTCGGGCCGAAACGTACCGGGCGTCAGCGGCACCCTGACCACCACGCCGCCAGCCAGTGCAATGTTGGGCAGGTAGCTGTCGTAGCACGGTTCCAGGACGATGACCTCGTCACCCGGGTGCACGATGGCCAGAACCGCGGTGATGATTGCCTGCGTCGCGCCGGCGGTGATGGTGATGTCGGTATCCGGGTGGTAGCTGTGGCCGTAGAGCGCCTCAATTTTTGCAGCCACCGCCGCGCGCAGAGCGTGCACGCCCGCCATCGGTGGGTACTGGTTGAGGCCGCGGTGCATGGCGCCGGTCACCTCGTCTATCAACCGGCGGTCGCCCTCAAAGTCAGGGAAGCCCTGGCCGAGGTTGACCGCCCCCGTTGCCGCTGCCAGTTCCGACATGACGGTAAAAACCGTGGTGCCCACCGTGGGCAGTTTGGAGTGCAGTGTGGGTGAGTAGGCGTCGGTGGTGGGGGTCATGCCAAAGGCGAGAAGGTTGTCCAACACCGCTCGAGCATACCGCCTGCGCTAGTCATGTGTTTGCCAGCGAGCCAGCAGCCGGCGTCGTGCTTGGGGCTGCATGTTGATGCGTGACAAGTCCCCTTCGTAGTGGCGCACCACCCGGCGGTCCATCAACCAGTACCATAAGGGTGGAATGTACGCCGCCGTGATCATGCCGGCGTACCCGCTGGGCAGCTGCGGTGCATCTGCAAAATGCCGCAGCGCTTGGTAACGCCGCGCAGGGTGGGCGTGGTGGTCGGAATGGCGCTGCAGGTGGTACAGGATGATGTTGCCCACGATGTGGTTGCTGTTCCAAGAGTGCTCTGGCTCGCAGCGCACATAGCGGCCCTTGGCGTCTTTGCTGCGCAGCAGGCCGTAGTGCTCAACGTAGTTCACCACCTCCAGCATGGATGCGCCGTACACCCCCTGCAGCAGCAGGAACGCGAGAACCGGCCAACCCAACCAAGCGGTCATCGCACCAAAGAACACCACGCTCATGGCCCAGGCCTGCAGATTTTCGTTACCAATGTTCCAGACGCTTTTGCCCTGCAGGTTGAGACGCCCCTTTTCCAGCTCCCACGCCGATTGCAGGCTGCCCCACACGGTACGTGGCAGAAAGGTCCAGAAGCTTTCGCCCATGCGCGAGCTGGCTGGATCCTCTGGCGTGGCCACACGGCGGTGGTGACCGCGGTTGTGCTCCACGAAAAAGTGCCCATACATGGTAGGAGCGAGCGCGATTTTGGCAAGCCAGCGGTCCAGCTTTTCGCGTTTGTGACCCAGTTCATGCGCGGTGCCGATGCCCACACCGTTGAACGCACCCACGGTCAGCACCAGACCAGCGTATGCATACCAAGGCATGGCGTGGGTGGCTGCCAGCCAGGCGCCCAGCACCGTGCCACCCAATTGGGACGGCACGTAGGCCCAAACCAGCACGCGGTAGAACATGTCCCTGTCGAGTTCCTCGACGGCCGCCTCGGTCGGGTTGCTGAAATCCTCCCCGAATGCCCAGTCCAAAACGGGCATCACCAGGTGGATGAACGCTGGGGCGGAAATCAGCCACCACCATTGGCCGGTCATCGCGTAAGCCACAAGGGAGCCGGTGAAGACGAGCGGAATGGCAGGGCTGAACAGCCACAGCCAGCGTTTGTCTTGCCAGGTTTCCGATCCGGGCGGCGCAGACAGTGCGCTCATGGCAGGGTCCTCGTCAGCGGGGAGAGGCGGTGTGCGGTAGGCCAATTGCAAGGCATGGAATCACTCCTGTGTAGGGCTTCGATATGTCGGAGTGTCTGCAAGCGGTGCGGTGGTGAACACCGCCGATAATGTCATGAGATCGTCATTTTCCGCCAACCTCGGGTTAACGATAGGACCTCGCCGCACCGTGACCACGACGCCGCAACCCACAGTCCACCCCACTTACGCCCGCATGCTGTGCCTGACATTGCGCGGGCTCGGTGTGGATGTAGACAGCGTGCTGCGGCAGGCGGACATGCCGCCATGGTCGGTGCTGGCGACCTCCGAAGACGCGATCGACCAGCCCAGTGTGAACCGCCTGGTGGCTGGTGCATTGGCCGCCAGCGGCCGGCCCTGGCTGGGCATTGAGGTGGGCACCACGGTTCAGGTCTCCGCACACGGGCCGCTGGGGTATGCGGTGGGCACCAGCCGCAATTTGGATCAAGCGCTGGAGACCGTCGCGCGTTTCGGTGCGTTGCGCTTCGGCTCCGTTCGCTACCACTATGCGCGAGAGGCGGGTGGTGCAGTTGTCGGGTTGTCCGAAGTGGTCGATCTCGGGGCGTCGCGCGCGTTTGTGGCGTGTATGGTTTTTGCGACCTTGCTGCAAGTCATGGAAGCGGTGGTGGGGCCGCAGCACCACCCCGCAGCGGTGGACTTCCCTTTCCCCGAGCCCGCCTGGCGCCACCAGCTGGAGCAGCTGTGTCGGGGGCGTTTGCGCTTTGACCAGTCGCAACTGGCTTTTCACCTTGACGACGCGACTCTGCAGATCCCATGTGTTACGGCAGACCCCCAAGGCCACGCGCTGGCGGTGGCCCAATGCGAGCAGCTCGCCCGACAGGCCGCGATGGGACCGCTGACCCAGCGGGTGCTGGACTGGCTGAACGACTGCGAGGGCTCCTACCCGGCGTTGCCGGAAGTCGCGCACCGATTCGGTCTGTCAGAGCGTAGCCTGATGCGCCATTTGAAGCTTGAGGGCAGCCGCTACCAGGTGCTGTTGGACTCGGCGCGGCAGCAGCGTGCACTGCTGTACCTTCGTCATTCTTCCTTGCCAATTGAAGCCATCGCAGCCCAGCTAGGGTTCGAGGACACCTCCAACTTCAGCCGCACATTCAAACGCTGGTTCGGCCATTTGCCGAGTGAAGCTCGGCGTCGGGCAGCGCAGGCAGGCCCAGCGCCGAGGACATGAAAAAAGGGGCCTGAGGCCCCTTTTGGTACGCGGCCAAGCACGCTGTCAGGCGGCTTGTGCGGCCAAGGCGGCATTGCCAGCGGCCACTGGGTCGCCAGTGCGCTCGAAGGTGTCCAACCATGCGTCGTACCCCCCCATTTGTCCAATTTGCCAAGGGTGGAAGCCGGGCTTGAAATAGGCCATAAAGTGACCCAGGATGGGCATGTACAGGCCGCCAGGCTTGTACATCCACCATGCACCCTTGAGCATCATGCCTAGGCGCTTGAAAGGGCCGAAACCGTCCACCTTGAGCATGCGGTTGATCACCATGAAGGTCCCGATCGGGAAAAACAAGGTGGTCACGATCAGCGCCAAGACGCGACGGAAATACCCTACCTTGGCAACCTTTTGCATCACGTCAAATGCCACGGCCTTGTGCTCCACCTCTTCGATTGCGTGCCAGGTGTACATCGCGCGAATCCGCGGGTCGGCACGTTCCAGCACCTTGGCTTCTTCGAAACCATGGGCCATGAGTGCGGTCATGTGCTCAAACGCGGCGGTGATGGCCAGTGTGGTCTTGCGGCTGAAAACGGTGCGCAGAACCTTGAACAACCAGAACACGGTGAGCGCTTCGATCCGGTCCATACGCACGCCCTGCGCTTTAAGGCGGTCATTGAACTGGCGATGGACCATGCCGTGCTGCCCCTCCTGGCGGGTGAAATCCTTGACTTCTTTCAGCAGGTGGGGGTCGGTAATCTGGTCTTTGAAATCGCGCACACAGGTGATGAAGAAGCGCTCGCCCTCGGGGAAGAAGGTAGACATTGCATCAAAGAAGCGCGTTTTGAAAACGTCGCCGTCGAGCCAGAAGCGCGGGATGTCGCCGTCCAGGCCGAAATCAAGGCGCTCGCGCGGGACGATCGGGTGTTGGATGTGAGTTGTCATGAAAACTCCCTGTGGTAAACCATGAGGTTGGAGTTGGTACTTCTGTGTACCAATAAGGCGGACTCTACGTCGCCCAGTTGGTACTGTCAAGTACCCGGGCTTTTTGGATCCGCAGATTCCCAACTTACAACCGAAAGTAGCCCCACATGACAACTCTTCTCACCCTGGTGGTCGCGATGGCCGTGGTGACTTGGCTGACCCTGATTGCCGCAAGCCTGATTCGTGCGAGGGTCTGGACGCCGCAGGGCCTTCAGGTCGGCATGGGCAACCGCGACAACCTGCCCACCCCCACCGGTTTTGCCGGGCGCGCGGACCGCACAGCCCGCAATAACCTGGAAAACTTCTTGCTGTTTGCGGTGTTGGCTCTGACTGCCCACGTCGGCGGTGCCACCTCACCGCTGGTGCTGCTGGGCGCCCAGGTGTTTGTCGCGACACGGTTGGTGTTTGTTGCGGTGTACTACCTGGGTGTCCCGGTGGTTCGCACCGTGGTTTGGCTGGTGGGCGTGGTGGGCCTTGGCATGATGGTGTACGGGATGTACCAATGACTAACGCAGCACGGCCAGTGCAAAGGGCAGACTGGCCATGCCCAGCAGCGTCGACAGTGTGACCAGACCGGCCACAAACGGCCCGTTGTAGCCCATGCGCTGCGCCAGCACATAGCAGCTCGAAGCGGTCGGCAGGGCGCTGAACGCCAGCAGGACGGTGGCCTGCAATGGGCTGAGCTTGAATACCTGCACCATCACCCAGGCGAGGCAGGGCATCAGCAGGTGGCGGATGGTGAGCACACCCGCGGCCACGGCGCGGGCCGCGGCGAGTTGGCTGAGCTGCATGCCGGCGCCAGCGGCCATCAGGCCCAGAGCGAGGGAGGCCTGGCCAATTCGGGTAACCGTCGGCTCCGCCCAAACGGGGATCTGAAAGCCAGCAATGTTGGCCAGCAGGCCACCGGCGGTGGCCAGAATCAGCGGGTTGCGCGCGAGTTCGCCGACGAAGCCACGCTTGGAATGCCGCGCCATGGGCCAGACGGCAGCCACATTGCACAGGGGCACGCAGACCCCGATCAGCACCGCGATCAACAGCAGGCCTTCGGCACCTGCCAGCCGCTCGGTGATGGCCAGCGCAATGAAGGAGTTAAAGCGAAATGCCACCTGCGCGGCGGCAGCATGGTCGTTGGCATCGACCCCGGGCAATTTCGCCAGCCCATAGCTCACAGCCACGCCGCTGACCACCATGGCCAGCCCGGCACCAATCAGGCCGGAGGCGGCACCGAGGTCCAGTGGCGAGCGCACGATGGACTGAAACAGCAACACCGGAAACAAAAAATAATAGACCAGGCTTTCCACCTGGCTCCACACCGTGCGGTTGAGAGCGGTGTATCGGCACACCAGAAAGCCACATACGATGAGGGCAAAGTCGGGAATCAGGAGTTGGGCGTAATTCACCCACACAGAATAAGGGCGAAACAGGGGTTTGCCCGTATGGGTCTTCCACATTGGCGCGCCCCGTTCAGGGCTTACGATGTGGTCAAGCCTTACAAAGGAGCACAAACATGAAGCGTCGTTACTGGCTGGTGTTGTCGTCATTGACTGTGGCGGGAGCAGCCCTGGCGCAGCCCTACCCGAACAAACTGATCAAACTGCAGGTGCCATTTGCGCCCGGTGGTACCACCGACATCGTGGCCCGGACCATCGCCGACCCGCTCGGCAAAGCGCTGGGCCAGTCGGTGGTTGTGGAGAACAAAGCCGGCGGCGGCGGCGTGATCGGCGCCAACGAAACCGCCCGGTCCGCGCCGGACGGCTACTCGCTCGGCATGGCCACGGTATCGACCACTGCCGCCAACCCGGCCATCAACACGAAGATTCCCTACAACCCGGTAAGCGACTTCACACCCGTGATCAACATCGCTGCCACGCCCAACGTGATCGCGGTTCACCCGAGCTTCCCGGCCAAAAACTACGCCGAGTTCATCGCCGAAATCAAGAAGTCCCCTGGCAAGTACTCGTATGCGTCGTCTGGTACCGGCGGCATTGGCCACCTCCAGACGGAACTGTTCAAGGACCTGACCAAGACCTTCATTACGCACATTCCGTACCGCGGCGCAGGTCCCGCGCTCAACGACACCGTGGCCGGTCAAGTGCCGATCATTTTCGATAACCTGCCGTCGGCACTGCCTTTCATCAAGTCTGGCAAGCTGGTGGCGATTGCAGTGGCCGCGCCCCAGCGCTTGGCGGTGTTGCCTGACACACCGACTTTCAAGGAAATTGGCTTAGAGCCCGTGAACCGCATGGCCTATTACGGCATCCTCGGCCCCAAAGGGATGCCCAAGGACGTTGTGGACAAGCTCAATGCCGGGGTGCGTAAGGCGCTGGAAGATCCAGCAGTACGCAAGCGCATCGAAGATACCGGTTCGCTGGTGGTTGCCAACACGCCCGAGCAGTTTGCCGCACAGATTGCCGCCGAGTACGAGGTCTACAAAAAGGTCGTGGACAGCGCCAAACTCAAACTGGAGTGACCCGCAGCGTTGTCTCAGACAGCGCTTCGGCCGTCGATGCCTTCATCGATGCACTCTGGCTGGAGGACGGGCTGTCCAAAAACACGCTGGCCGCGTACCGGCGCGACCTGACGTTGTATGCAAACTGGTTGGCCGTTGAGGGCAAGGAAATTGACGGCACCACCGAAGCTGACTTGCAGCGTTACTTTGCTTTCCGCCACAGCGGCAGCTCAGCCACAACAGCCAACCGTCGCTTGACCGTGTTCAAGCGCTATTTCCGCTGGCTTCTGCGTGAGGGTCGCATCACCGCCGACCCGACCCTGCGCCTGCAGACGGCCAAACAGCCGCTGAGGGTGCCTAAGACACTGACGGAGGTGCAGGTAGAGCAGCTGTTGAATGCGGTACCGGCGGGGACGCCCTTGGGCTTGCGCGATCGCGCGATGCTGGAACTAATGTATGCCAGCGGCCTGCGGGTGAGCGAACTGGTGACGTTGAAAGTGCACCATCTCGGCATGAACGAGGGGGTCTTGCGGATTTTGGGCAAGGGCAACAAGGAGCGGTTGGTGCCGTTTGGCGAGGTGGCGCGGGAGTGGTTGGCCCGGTACCTCGCCAGCGCGCGGCCGGTGCTGGTGCGTGGCCGACAGAGCGACGACCTTTTCGTGACGCAAAGCGGTGCCCGCGCTGGGTCAGCCATGACGCGGGTGATGTTCTGGATGACTGTGAAGAAACACGCCTTGGCGGCTGGCATTCGCTCGCCGCTGTCACCGCACACCTTGCGTCACGCGTTTGCCACCCATTTGCTCAACCACGGGGCCGATTTGCGAGCGGTACAGATGCTGCTGGGTCATGCAGACATCTCCACCACCACGATCTACACCCATGTGGCGCGTGAGCGTCTCAAGTCGCTGCACGCCGCACACCATCCCAGGGGTTGACGAGGAGCGCCGGGGATACACTGCTCGCACACCCTGAGGGATACACCATGAGCAGTTACTACGAGTCGGCCGACCTGGCCAAGTTTCCGCAAATCGGCCAGCACAACAAACCGCTGGCCGACGAATTTTTCAAGTACTACGGCATGGTCACCAGCGCCGACGGCGCGTTGACCAAGCGCGAGAAAGCACTGATTGCCCTGGCGCTGTCGCACTCGGAAAAGTGCCCCTACTGCATCGAGGCCTACACCACCGCCTGCCTCGAATCGGGGGCCAACCCAGCGCAAATGATGGAGGCGGTGCATGTGGCGGCCGCCATGAAGGCTGGCATTACCCTGGTACATGCGGTGCAGATGCAAAACCAACTCGACAAGATGGTGCTCTGAGCAGCGTCCGAAAATTCTCGAAGCTCGCTTCGGCGTCAAATGCCGCCAAGCGCTGGCCAGCAAGGTCGTAGCGCGGGGCGTTCAGTTGGCCCACCGCGTCCAGTGTTGCCACCAGATCCCAGACCGGGAAACTCAGGCTGGCGTATCGCCAGGGCGCCTGCTTTAGCCACCTGACGGTGTGGTCGGCCAGGTACTCACCGAGCGCGCTGGACTGCCGTACCTGGGTCAGCTCTGCCGGCCCCACCCGCAGGTGTTTGACCACATCCAAGGGACAGTTGCGGCGCAATCCAAACGCGGTAGACAGCACCTGCCGAGCGGCCGCCGGATCCGTGCGGAAGTTGAGGCAAAAGAACCGCAGGATGGGGTGGCGCCAAGGCCGCAGCAGGCCACCCACGGTGCGCAAGTGACTGCGGGTGGCGAGTGCCGGGTTACGCTGCAGCGCACTGGCCACATTGGTGAGCGGGCCCAACGCGACAAGGGAGGTACCTGCAGGCAGGGCGGCGATGGCGTCTGCTGCATCGGTGGCCGTCACCACGGGGACACTCGTCATGTCGGCCGCCGCCAGAAGGCGCTGGGCACAGCCGTGGGCAGTTGCCGCATCGGTGTTGCCGCTCACGGCAGAGACGCCCAGTAGGCGAAATCGTGTCGGTTGGTGTTGTACTGCGCGCACAATGGCGGCCAGCGCATAGCCGTCGTCCACGTCGCCGGTGGGGCTGCCAAGCGCGATGTCCGTGTCAATCCACAAGTTTTGCATCCAGTCGCATTCCGTTGTCGTATTGCCTGAGATTCTTGCCCGATTCTGAGGGCTGCCACACCATACCAACAAGGGAGCGTTATCCGTGTCAACATCCAATCACCTTAGCCCAGAACAGATCCGTGAATGGAAGCCTTACGAGCTGCCCACCGACAACCTGACGCCTTTGGCGCGCGCTCGCAAGCGCATGGAGGACACTGGCCAGTGGCAACCGTGGCAGGTGGTGGGTCGGCGCATGGCCATTGGCTGTGTGGCCCTGGAGATCACCCAGCGTTGTAACCTGGACTGCACCTACTGCTACCTGTCGGAGTCGAGCGAAGCCCTCAAAGACATTCCGCTTGAAGAAGTGTTCCGCCGGATCGACCTGATCCACGCCCACTACGGAGACCGCACCGACGTGCAGGTTACAGGAGGTGACCCCACGCTGCGCAAGCGCAGCGAACTGGTGGAGATCATCCGCTACATCCGCAGCAAGAACATGCAGTCGTCGTTGTTCACCAACGGCATCAAGGCCACGCGTGACATGCTGGAAGAGCTGTGCGAAGCCGGTCTCGAAGACGTCGCCTTCCACGTGGACATGACCCAGGAGCGCAAAGGCTACAAAAGCGAAATGGAGCTCAACGAGGTCCGTCTCGAGTACATCGAGCGGGCGCGCGGCCTGCCCCTGTCGGTGTTTTTCAACACCACCGCGTACAAAGACAACTTTCACGAAATTCCGGACCTCATCAAGTTTTTCGTCAAGCATTCCGACGTGGTGCGCTTGGCGGCCTTCCAGGTGGGTGCCGACGTGGGCCGGGGCACCGAGCGCGAGCGCATTGCGGTCAATCCGACCACGGTACAGGCGCAAATCGAGGCGGGTGTGGGCACCAAGCTGGAGTTCGGTGCGTCGTCTGCGGGGCATTCCGAATGCAATCGCTATGCCTTCGGCCTGGTGGTGAACGACAAGGTGTTCGACTTCTTCAACGACCCCGAGTTTGTGCATGAGATGCTGATGCAGTCGGCGCACCTCAAGTTCGACCGCCGGGACAAGCGCCGCACGATCGAAACCATGGTCGGCTTCCTGATGAAGAACCCGCGCCTGCTCGCTGGCTTCACCAGCCGGGTGGCCAAAACCGCCTGGCAGGCACGTGGTGAGCTGTTTGCCGCGCGCGGCAAGGTGGGCAAGCTGTCGTTCCATATCCACAACTTCCAGGACGCCAAGGCACTGGACAAAGACCGCTGCGAGTCCTGCTCCTTCATGGTGATGACGCCGGAAGGCCCGCTCAGCATGTGTGTGCATAACGCCAAACGCGACGACTACCTGCTGGTCGCCGCGCAGGTCAAAAAGGACGAATCGGTGGTTTACTGGAATCCGGCCACCGGCCAATTCCAGAACCACAAGCCGGAGAAAATCGAGGTGGAGCTCACGCGCAAGAATGCCCGCGGTCGTGCCAAGGGAACGGTGACCCACGGCTCGGATAGCGAAGCGGTCGAGCTGGCCGAAGAGGAGTGAGTCCATGCGCAGCCTGATCCGCTGTCTGATGCTGGTTGCCTTGTCAGCGTTGGCAGGTTGCGCCACGGTGGTGGCACCCCCTGTGGGTCCGGCGGTGCCCGAAAACACGGTTGCCGACGATGCAGCAGCCCAAGCCGCTTGGGCGCGTGTGTTGCAGCGTTTTGTGGACAACCAGGGCCGGGTGGACTTCGCTGGTCTCGCCCGGGACCGGACTGATTTGGACCGGTATGTCGCCTGGGTCGCTCGGGTGACGCCGGACAACCGCCCGCAAGTGTTCGGCAACATCACTGCCGCCTTGGCCCACCACATCAACGCCTACAACGCGGTGGCCATGTATGCGGTGCTGGACTCAGGTTTGCCTGAGACGCTGGCTGGCTGGCGCAAGGTGAGGTTTTTCTTTCTCACGCGATACCAGATTGCCGGGCAGTCGCTGTCGCTTCATGCCTACGAGAACGACGTTGTCCGTAAGCTTCAGGACCCGCGCATGCACTTTGCCCTCAATTGCATGTCGGTAGGCTGCCCGCGCTTGCCGCGTGAACCGTTTTTGGCCGACACACTGGATGCGCAACTCGAACGTGAAACCCGCGCATTTTTTGCCGAGACCCGCAACCTGCGGGTGGACGCGGCCAGCAAGACGGTCTACCTGTCCGAAATCCTGAAGTTTTACCCAGACGACTTTTTGGCCTTTGCCCCGTCTCTGGCAGCGTACGCGAACCGCTATGCCCCGGCACCCGTGCCGCTGGATTACACCGTCCGGTTCACGCCCTACGATTGGACTGTGAGCCACCAGCCGGTGAAACGCTGATGGCGCGGGGTCTTTGGCTACGTTGGTTGTTCATGCTGCTGATGCTCGCCACGGGCGTCGGCAAACTGCTGGACATGCCCGGATTCCAGGGAGTGGTGGCCACCTACCGCCTGCTGCCCGAGGTACTGCTGACCCCTTCTGCCTGGCTGCTGGTCGGGACTGAACTGGTGCTAGCCGCCTGGCTTTTGTGGGGCAAGCGCCTTCAGTCGGCCGCACTGTTGCTGATCGGTATGCACCTGATGTACCTGGTCTGGCAGGTGGTGACCTTGCTGCGCGGCATCGCAATCGACAACTGCGGCTGTTTTGGTGTTTTTCTGGCCCGGCCTCTCACCTGGTTCACCCCGATCGAGGACCTGTTGCTGATTGCGCTGTCGCTCTGGTTTTGGCGTGCCACGAGAGGACCGGCCGTATGAAGGTGCCGGCCGTCCGCTGGGTGGTTGCCCTGCTGGTATGGTTGGGCTGCACAGCCCCGGCCGTCGCAGCGCCGCGGTTTCCGGAGACCTACGCGCTGGATGGTCAGACCCTGGTGCGCAACGGCGAGGGCGTTCGTACCTATGGCGTGTTCAACATCCAGGTCTACAACGCGGCGCTGTACCTGACTGCCCCCGAGCGGCGAGACCAAGCGGTGCTCGACGCCGACACTCCCAAAGTGATTCATATGGAGTTTCTGCGCAGCGCCTCCCTGGAGGACACCCGCGCCGCCTGGCAACACTACCTGCAAGCCAATTGCCGACCACCCTGTGTCCTGCCTGAGGCAGGTGTTCGACAATTCAGCGCGCTGTTACCGGCCACGGTGGCGGGCGAGTCACAAACGCTTGTGTTCCGGGCGCAGGGGCTGGAGGTACTCCGCAACGGTCAGACGCTGGGCCATGTGGCAGACCGGCGGCTTGCCCGCTTGGTGCTTTCGACCTGGCTGGGCGATGTACCGACCGCTCCAACATTAAAAAGGGCGCTGCTGGGCGAGGCCCAGTGACAATCGCGGCGCTCACCGCTGTAAGCTTTGTCTGTCCCCGCTGACCCATAACAACATTTCACCCTTGCAATACTGCCAATTTGGCACCTAGCCTGTCCCATGAACGCCACCATTCCGATTCAACTCGCCCAGCCCGAGCCAGCACGCCATGTTTTCGATACGGTGCTCCGCCAGCACCAGCTCGAGCTGACTCCCCTGGCCATAGACACCCTGCAGATCAACCTGACGCGCATGTGCAACCAGGTCTGCCGCCACTGCCATGTGGATTCGTCGCCTACCCGGACCGAGGCCTTGCCGCGCGAGGGTCTGGAGCGCTGCGTTGACCTCTTGGTCAAGTACCCGCAAATCAAAAACCTCGACCTGACGGGCGGTGCGCCCGAACTGCACGACGACTTTGACTGGCTGGTGGAGACCGCAGCGGGTCTGGGTCGGCACGTGATGGTGCGCCACAACCTGACCGTGACCTTCGATGGCCACCCTCAAACCCAGGCCTCCAAGGCCTACTTGCCCGAATTTTTTGCCAAGCACCGCTGCGAGGTGGTGTCTTCGCTGCCCTACTACCAGGAGTTTTTCACCGACGCACAGCGCGGTAACGGCGTATTCCAGAAAAGCATCCAGGGGCTGCAACGGCTCAATGCGCTTGGCTACGGGGTGGATGGCACCGGCCTGTTGTTGAACCTGGTCTACAACCCGGTCGGCCCCTACCTGCCAGCGGCCCAGGCCACGCTGGAATCCGACTACAAGCGTGAGTTGCAGCAGCGGTTTGGCATTGTGTTCAACCAGCTCTTCACCATCACCAACATGCCCATCAACCGCTTCAAGCTGCACTTACAGAAAAGCGGCCAGTACGAGGGCTACATGGACAAGCTGCTGGGCGCTTTCAACCCCGACGCGGCCAAAGGTGTGATGTGCCGCAACATCATTAGTGTGGGGCACGACGGCTCGCTGTACGACTGCGACTTCAACCAGATGCTGGAGATGCGCATCATGAACGGCGATCAACCTGCCAGTCTGTACAACTTTGATTTTGACCAATGGCTGCACCGCGACATCCGTTTTGCGGACCATTGTCTGGGTTGCACCGCTGGCGCGGGCTCCTCCTGCGGCGGGACCACTGCCTGACGCAGGTTGGCAACTGCGTCAGCCGGGCAGCAAACCGGCGGGCGCCAGCCAATCGCCTTGCAGCAGCTGGATGCCGTAGCCGGTAACCTGCACCACCTGCCCAGCGTTGCTGATCTGGGTGGCCACCAGCCGGGCGTGGCTGTAAGTCTGTGCACAGCAGGCCAGCCGCTCAAAATTCCCCGCGTCCAACTGCGTGATGTCCATGCGGATGTAGTTCGCCAACGGCAACCAGGCCGCGTAGGCGGGGGTCAACACGGTGTGGTTGAAAGCCAGGCGTACGCCCTGGGCATGCAGGCGCTCCAGCGTGACGCCGAGTTCACGGATGTGCCCGGGCGTGTCGTGAGACGTGGGGGAAATCTCTGCAACCCAGCGCCGGGCGGGCTGGGCGGGTGATGTGGTCTGGGGCTGGCTGGCGAGTTGGGCTGCCTGTGTGTGGCTGATGGGCACAAATACCCGGGAGGCGTACCCCAGAGACCCTTTGCCATGACTGGAGGGTTCGGTCAGCCGCTGGAGGGCCTGGTCCAGCCAACTGTTGCTGGCGTGGGGACGTTGCTCTGCCAGGGTGGCGGGGGCACGCCATTCGTGGCCATAGACCTGCCTGTCGGTGTCCACAATCGCCTGGCGCAAAATGGCCACCGGGTTCCGCGTGGGCATTGCCACCATTGCTGCGCGGTCGTGTTCGAGGAGGCTGGGTGGGGTCACGGTCAGGGCTTGAGAGTGGTGCCCTGATTTTGGGAAGTTGTGGCGCAGTCCATGCTCCGATATGCCACCGCATTTCCGGCCTTTTCCAACCCTGTCCGATGGCCTCAAACCTCAAGTTCGGCCAGTTCGGCGTCGGTGAACCCGGCCGCACGTCGGGCGGGCAGGTTGAACGGGGGGGTGAGCCGGGGGGCGCGGTGCAGCTTGCGCAAGGCACGGTAGTGGTTCACCGGCTCCAGTCCATCGCGATCGCAGAGCCAGCGGTACCAACGGTTGCCCACTTCCACGTGGCCGATTTCGTCACGCAGGATCACGTCAAGAATCTCGATGGTGCGTCTGGCGTCGGCCGAACCCACACCGCGCAGGCGTGCCTGGATGCGGGGTGACGCGTCCAGCCCGCGGGCTTCCAGGGTGCGCGGCACCAAGGCCATGCGCGCCACCACGTCGCTGGCGGTGCGTTCGCACATCGACCACAGGCCATCGTGTGCGTCAAAGCTGCCGTAGTCCCAGGGGATGCCATCGTGTGGCAGGCTTTGCAGCTGTGCTCGCAACAGCGAGAAGTGGTATGCCTCTTCGCTCGCCACGCGAGCCCAGTCACGGTAGTAGGCGTCGGGCAGGCCGTCAAAACGCCAGATCGCGTCGAGCGCGAGGTTGATGGCATTGAACTCGATGTGTGCGATCGCGTGCAGCAAGGCCGCCAGCCCCGCACTGCTGGCCGGGCTGCGGTGGGCGACTTCGGTGGGCTCGACCAGTCGGGGCAGGGCGGGCCGACCAGGCACGCCGGGCGGTTCCGCCATCGGGCCGTTCGCTATTGAAAGCGTAGCGGAATCGCGATATATCACTAGGGCATGAGCCACTTTGGATGCCAAATCAGCGGTTTGCAGCACCGCCAGGGCATGTTGACGCAGGTCCATCCCTACAATTGTAGGTTTTCAGCAGAGGGAGCCCAGCGCATGGCGATTTACGAACTGGACGGCGTGGCGCCGCAATTGGCCGACAGCGCCTGGGTGGCCGACAGTGCGCAGGTGATGGGCCAGGTCACGCTGGCCGAAGACAGCAGCGTCTGGTTCGGGACTGTGATCCGGGGTGACACCGAGTCCATCCGCATCGGCCAGGGCAGCAACATCCAAGACCTGAGCGTGCTGCACGCCGACGTGGGCATGCCGTTGGTGGTGGGCGACCACGTGACGGTGGGGCACCAGGTCATGCTGCACGGCTGCACGATTGGCGATGGCTCGCTGATCGGCATTGGTGCGGTGGTGCTCAACGGCGCAAAGATTGGCAAAAACTGCCTGGTGGGAGCCTCGGCGCTGGTCACGGAGGGCAGGGAATTCCCCGACGGCTCCATGATCATCGGCAGCCCCGCCAAGGTGGTGCGTCAGCTCACACCAGAGCAAATCGCAGGCCTGCGCGCCAGCGCCGAGCACTACGTTGACAATGCGCGGCGTTACCGCGCTGGCCTGCACAAGGTGGCCTGAGGCATGTCGGAACTCCACAAATTCTTGTTCGACGGTCTGCCGGTGCGCGGCATGGTGGTGCGCCTCACCGACGCCTGGCAGGAAATCCTGCGCCGCCGGGCCAGCAACCCGAACGCTGATCCGCTCGCCGAGCCGGTGCGCGATATGCTGGGCGAGATGGTGGCCGCCGCAGTATTGATGCAGTCCAGCATCCGGTTTGACGGCGCGCTGGTCTTGCAGATTTTTGGCGATGGGCCGGTCAAGGTGGCGGTGGTAGAGGTGCAGCACGACCTGAGCCTGCGTGCCACCGCCAAGGTGGTGGGCAACGTGCCTGTCGGGGCGAAGCTGAGCGAGATGGTCAACGCCAACAACCAGGGTCGCTGCGCCATCACGCTCGACCCGCAGAGCAAGTTTCCTGGCCAGCAGCCTTACCAGGGCGTGGTCCCGATGTTTGACGACCGCCACGAGAAGATCGAGAAGCTCAGCGAGGTGCTGGAGCATTACATGCTGCAAAGCGAGCAGTTGGACACGACGCTGGTGCTGGCTGCCGACGACCGCGTCGCCGCGGGCCTCCTAATCCAGCGCCTGCCGGTGCAGGGTGAGCGCAACTTGGAAGGCAAGGGCAAAGCACCGGGTCTGGAGGGCGTGGTGGTCAACCAGGCGAACGAAGACGAGATTGGCCTGAACGAGCACTACAACAGGATTTCGCTACTGGCTTCCAGCCTGCAGCGTGAAGAACTGCTGACGCTGGACGTGGACACCATCCTGCGACGCTTGTTCTGGGAAGAGCAGGTGCTGCGCCTGGCTCCGCAGGAAGGCGACCAGGGCCCGCGTTTCGCTTGTACCTGCAGCCGCGAACGCGTGGGCAACATGATCCGCAGCCTCGGCACCCAGGAAGTCGAAGGCATCATCGCCGAGCGCGGCAACATTGAGGTGGGTTGCGACTTCTGTGGCCAGCACTACTGGTTCGACGCGGTGGACGCAGCCCAACTGTTTACCGAGGCCAGCGACCAAGCGCCTGGCAGCTCAGCGGTTCAGTGAACGCCGCTGCCGCACCAGCTGTGTGAACAGCCGGTGCTCGCAGTCCGGGTCACTGCAGTTGGCGCATTGCCACGGGGCCGTGCCGCCGCTACTTGGCACGGGAGCGCCCACCGCCATGCCGCGCAACGCCGCTTCCAACCGCTGCGGACCGAGCCCGTACACCACCTGGTAGCGCAGGCCGTGGCGGTTCAGTGCGGCGCGCAATTTCTGATCCACCGGTCCACGCACATGGGGACCATCGCGCTGCAATCCGTCGGCCACCCAAGGTACGTCTTGGCCGGTCACGAGGATGTGGTCAAACGAACCCAACTGCGTCAGGGCCATGGGGTAGAGCGCGGTGTCATTGAAAAGCAGGTCGCTGTAGACCGCGACCATCAGCGGTGTGGTGTCTGCCACCAGCCAGTCGCTGGACGGGGCATGGTCAATGCGGCGGGCGTGTTCGGTAGCAATCGCCAGTTGCTCGTCGGCACGGGGGGTGCGGCCTTGGAGTTCGCACCATTCGCGCAGGTACTCGGGCACCACCGTCACGCGGTGTCCAAGTGCGCGTGCATGCGCAGCCAGGGCCTCGGCCAGCTATGTCTTGCCAGTGCTTTCGGCACCCAGCAGTGCCAGGCGGGCGCTCACGCCAAGCGCTGGCGCCAAGCGCGCCAGCCGACCACACTCAGGCCAATGAAGAGGGTGTAGAGCAGCAGCGTCAGCCACAAACCCTTGTAGGCAAACAGGCCTACGCTGACGCTGTTCACCGCCAGCCAGGCGAGCCAGTTTTCAATGTACTTGCGGGCCAGCAGGTACTGGCCCACCAGGCTCACCGCGGTGGGGAAAGCGTCCCACCAGGGCACGTCGGAGTCGGTGTGGCGGCTCAGGAACAGGCCAATCGCAAGCCACAGCGTGGCGCTGGACACAATGGCCACCCCTGTGCCACGCGGTGTGAGCCGGGTCACCCGCAAGGCGGTTCCGTCACCGCGTCGGCCGCGCAGCCACTGAGCCCAGCCCCAGAAGGCCAGCACCGCAAACACGATTTGCAGCGCCGCATCGCCATAGATTCTGCTGCGCCAGAACACGCCGAAGTACAGCACCGAGCTCAGGATGGCCAATGGCCAGCCCCAGTGGATTTCACGGATGTTGCAACCGACCATGACCAGCGCCAATACAAAGGCAACGATTTCCAGCCAGGTGGTGGGTGAGCCCCACAAAACAAAGGCTTCGGCGAACAGGCAGTCAGGCATGGTTGGCCGCCGCGCCGGGCCGTCCCAAGCATGGCAGCGCCCCCCCGGGGGGCCGGGCGCTACACGCCGTGAGCGAACGTGGGGGTCTCATTTCGAAATCTGGACAAAGATTTCGTTCGGCTTGACCATGCCCAGCTCCTGTCGCGCGCGCTCTTCGACCATTTCCAGCCCTTCTTTGAGGTTGCGCACCTCGGACGACAGACGTTCGTTGGCCAGTCGCGCTTCGGCGTTGCTGGCTTTTTGCACGTCGATTTTCTGCCGCAGTTCGGCCACGTGAGACACGCTGCCCCGCCCCCACCAAAGCTGGGCATGGAACACCCCCAACAGCACCAGCAACACGGCCGGGACGACGCGCGGGTTCATGGGCTGAAGCGCAGGTCAGGCCGTAGGGGTGCGCAGTTTCAGCGCAGATGACGGAAGGCGTCGCGGCCTGGGTAGGTGGCCACGTCACCCAGGTCTTCTTCAATGCGCAGCAGCTGGTTGTATTTGGCCATGCGATCGGAGCGCGAGAGACTGCCAGTCTTGATCTGGCCGGCGTTGGTCGCCACCGCGATGTCGGCAATGGTGGAGTCTTCGGTCTCGCCCGAGCGGTGGCTGATGACCGAGGTGTAACCCGCACGCTTGGCCATTTCGATGGCCGCAAAGGTTTCGGTCAGGGTACCGATCTGGTTGATCTTGATCAGGATGGAGTTAGCAATCTTCTTGTCGATGCCTTCCTTGAGGATTTTGGTGTTGGTGACGAACAGGTCGTCACCCACCAGCTGCACCTTGTCGCCCAAGCGCTTGGTCAGGTGGTGCCAGCCGTCCCAGTCGCCTTCAGCCATGCCGTCTTCGATGCTGATGATGGGGTAGGTGTCGACCCAGGTAGCGAGCATGTCGGTCCACTCTTCGGAGGTCAGCGAGAGGTTTTCGCCTTTCAGCTCGTACTTGCCGTCTTTGTGGAACTCGCTGGCAGCACAGTCCAGACCCAACGCAATCTGCTCACCGGCGGTGTAGCCGGCGGCATCGATCGCGTCCATGATCATCTGCAGGGCCGCTTCGTGGCTGGTAACGTTCGGTGCAAAGCCGCCTTCGTCGCCGACTGCCACGCTCATACCGGCGTTGTGGATGATTTTCTTGAGCGCATGGAACACCTCGGCACCCCAGCGCAGGGCCTCGCGGAAGCTGGGCGCGCCCACCGGGATGATCATCAGCTCTTGCAGATCCAGGTTGTTGTTGGCGTGGGCGCCGCCGTTGATCACGTTCATCATGGGCACCGGCATCTGCATCGCAGCGCTGCCACCGAAGTAGCGGTACAGCGGCAGGCCTGACTCTTCGGCAGCGGCGCGGGCCACAGCCATGGATACGGCCAGCATGGCGTTGGCGCCCAAGCGGGATTTGTTTTCAGTGCCGTCCAGTTCGATCAAGGTACGGTCCAGGAAAGCCTGTTCGCTCGCGTCGAGGCCCAAGACGGCCTCAGAAATCTCGGTGTTGATGTAATCGACCGCACGCAGCACCCCCTTGCCGAGGTAACGGGCCTTGTCGCCGTCGCGCAATTCGATCGCTTCGCGCGAGCCGGTGGAGGCGCCCGAGGGCAC
>CAZANT010000006.1:0-10893 GCA_964486575.1 uncultured Burkholderiaceae bacterium
GTGATCGAAGAAGCCATGCTGGCGGCCAACGTCTGCAGCGCCGACTTCATCGCACAGAGCAAACACCCCGGCCTGTTCCGGGTGCACGAAGGTCCGACGCCGGAGAAAAAAGACATTCTGCGCGGTTACCTGAAAGCCATGGGTGTGGGCCTGACCATCAGCGACGACCCGGCGCCGGGCGAGTTCCAGAAAATTGCCGAGGCGACCAAGGATCGGCCCGACGCTCAGCAGATCCACACCATGCTGTTGCGGTCCATGCAGCAGGCGATCTACACCCCAATCAACAGCGGTCACTTCGGCTTGGCTTACGAGGCCTACACCCACTTCACCAGCCCAATCCGGCGTTACCCCGATCTGCTCGTGCACCGTGTGATCAAGGCCACGCTGGCAAAGATCAAGTACCAGCTCCCGTCGTTACCCACGCCTGGCGAGGCCCACGCCAAGCTGGGCAAACGCCTGCTGAGCCAGAAGGTCAAGAACCCGTCCCAGAAACCGGTGAAGAAGCTGACGGCAGAACAGCTGGCCTGGGAGGCTGCCGGTCTGCACTGCAGCGCGAATGAGCGCCGCGCTGACGAGGCGAGTCGTGACGTGGAGGCTTGGTTGAAGTGCAAGTACATGCGCGAACACCTCGGAGAAGAGTTTGGGGGTGTGGTGAGCTCGGCCACCAGCTTTGGCATCTTCGTGACCCTGGACGCGCTTTACGTGGAAGGACTGGTGCACATCACTGAGCTGGGGGGTGAGTACTTCAAGTTCGACGAAGCGCGGCAAGAGCTGCGCGGCGAACGCACCGGTATCCGTTACGCGATCGGGACCCGGGTGCGCATTCAGGTCAGCCGGGTCGATCTGGACGGCCGCAAGATCGACTTCCGCCTGGTGCGGGAAGGCGAAGAGCTTGTCGGCCGGGCGATGAAAGAGAAGGGGGTCTTGCCTCCCTTGGACGATTCGGGCAAGCCCGCAGGCCGGTCACCCAAACGGACGGTGAAGGCGCAGGATGGGGCGCGCAAATCGCCGATTCAGGCGCTGAATGCGGCCGTCAAGCTGGCGGCCAGCGCGGCAGGCAAGAAGAAGGGCCGCAAGCCGCGGCGCTGAACCCCGGGGGTGTAGGCTTCAAGTCTCCGTCAGGCCGTGATGGCGCGGGCCAGTGCCTGCGCTGTCAGTGTCTGATTGTTTGGCCACCTGTCGGCAAGCTTTCCATGGTGAAACACCACCTCGGCCGCGTACTGCTGCACGGTGGCGATGGTTGCCGTCGCACCAGCTCGTGCCAGCCGTGCGCCCAGCCAACCTGCCAGCACGTCTCCGGTGCCGCCGGTACCCAGGCGACCATTGCCCGTCGGGTTCAACAGCGGCACCCGTCCGGGTGCGGCCACCACGGTGCCCGAGCCTTTGAGTACCACCACACACGCCAATTCATTGGCCAGTGTTTGCGCAGCGACCAACCGGTCGGCTTGTACCAGGGCCGTGCTGCAGCCCAGCAGACGCGCGGCCTCCAGTGGGTGTGGCGTCAGCACCGTTGTGTGGTGGTGCGCCCCGCGGGCGATCAACAATTGCCGCAGGTCGGCTTGGGTGGCCACTGCGTTCAAGGCGTCGGCGTCCAGTACTAACGCTGCCGATGTGGCGAGGACGCGGGGCAGCAGTGCGCGCACTGCTTCGCCGCCACCACAACCGCAGACCACGGTGTTGCGCTGCCAGTCCAAGGTGTCGGGCGAGCGGAACATCAACTCTGGTTGCTCCGGGTCTACCGTGGGACCGTGGGTGTCCAACAGGACTACGAACACCCGCCCAGCGCCGCCGTGCAGCGCGGCGGTGGCCGCCAACAATGCGGCTCCGGTCATGCCAGGCGCACCTCCGATCACTGCCACGTCACCACGCGTGCCTTTGTGGGCGGCGTGGGGGATGGGCGCGGCTTGCGTCGGCACGGTCAGATGGGCATCGGCGGAGGATGTTGTGGCCGCAACGCCCAAGTCATCAAACCACAAGGTGCCTGCCGCGTCGCGGCCTGTGCCCATGAGCAGCCCTGGCTTCACCGTGAGCAGTGTGAGGGTGTTTTTTACATTTAATCGGGTCTGAGCCCTTGTATAGGCTTGCGTTTCAGCTCCTGAATCAATAGCAAAATGGCCATTGTCGGCATTCAGGCCAGAGGGCACATCGACCGCCAGCACAGGCGCGTTGCAGCATGCGAGGGCCGTAAGCGCTTCGGCCAGCGGGCTGGCCGGGTCAACTGGCCGCGCGCCAATCCCAAGCAGCGCGTCGATGGCGAGGTCCTGCGGGCTGAGGTGCGGTGGCTGAAGCGCGAAGCGCACACCCGCCTGTCGCGCTCGTTGCAGCGCCGCTGCCGCGTCGGCGGGCAGGCCCTGCGCCGGCAGGTGCGTCACGGTGACGTCCCAGCCCCAGGCCCGCAGGTGTGCCGCAGCTTCGAGGCCATCGCCACCATTGTTGCCGGGGCCGCAGACCACCCAGACCGCGCGGGCGTGCGGCGCGATCGCTTTGGCCAGCCTGGCGATGGCCAGGCCGGCGCGTTGCATCAGCGTATGGGGCGGCAGCTGGGCCTGGGCCAGTTGCTCGAGGTTGCGGGTGCTGGCAATGCCGTGGAGCGGCCAGGCTTGGCCCGGGATGATTTGAATCGTCATTGGTCAGCGCGCAGGCGTGCTGCGCTGAAGGAGGTCAGGTCAATCGCCGGGGGGCGTTGGAGCACGCAGTCGGCCAGCACGCGGGCGGTGCCGCTTGCAAGGGCCCAGCCGCTGGCGCCATGGCCGAGGTTGAGCCAAACCCCTGGAATGCCACTCGCGCCCAGCAGCGGCAGGCCATCGAGCACAGTAGCCTGTTCGCCGCGCCAGACCTGCACGTCGCTGTCAGTGCGGGCTGCACCAGGGAACCAGTCGTGCAGCACCCGATACAGGCGCTGCACTGTGGCGCTGCGTGTCGCTTGGTCAGCCATGCCCAGTTCGGCCCCGCCGGCGACCCGCACGCGGTGGCCGAGGCGGGCAATGCTGACGCGGTGGCCCATGTCCAGAACGGCGCTGTGTGGCGTGTTCAACGGCTCGCGGACTTGAGCGCTAAGGGACCATCCCTGCACGCCCACAATCGGCAGCCGCACGCCCAGCGGTGCAAGCAGAGGCACCGCCGCCGCGCCAGCGCAAACCACCACCGCGTCGTACCGGTGAGGGTCGGGGTCGCCGGCCAGCCGCAAATCGGTCGGGGTGCGGTGATCCAGACCTTGTACGGTGGCGCCCAGGTGGAAACGCACCCCCTTGGCCTGTGCGGCGTTTTTCAGCAGCAACGCAAATTGACGGCAGTTCCCTGAGCTCTCCTCCTGCAGGTAAACGGCGCTGTGAAGAGGGGTATCTGTGTTGAGGGCGAGTTCCAGTTTGCGTGCCAAAGCAGCCGACAGCGGTTTGGCGACAACGCCGGCATCGTGCAGGGCATGCAACCGTACCTGCGCCAGGGCGTGCTCCTCTGCCGTGCGGAACAGCAGCATCAGGCCCTTTCGCTGGTCCAGCTCAAAGGACATGGAGTGGGCGAGGGCCTGATGGTGGCTGCGGCTGTAACTGGCCAGTGCGTGGGTCAAGGCACTTGCCGATGCAGCTGCGTTCACCGGCAACCTGCGCCGTTGCCAAAGCCAGGCTATCTCGTGGGCGGACAAACGCAGCCCTACATCGATGGGGCCGAGCGCCGGCTCCACGTAACCTGGCCCGAGCAGGCTACCGCAGGCAAAGCTGGCCTCCTCGGCGACGGCGCTGCGTCGGTCATACACCACCACTTCGTGGTCGTCAGAGGCCAGTTCGTAGGCGGTGCTGACACCCACAATGCCAGCGCCAACGACGGCAATTTTCATAGGGGCTTAGGTGTCATGAGACCCCCATTCTGGGGCTAAATTTGTGCTCGGTGGAACGTGGGCATAGCAGCCTCAACCGCCAGCGCGATGTTCAGTATGGCCTCGTCGTGCAGGGCGGCGTGCCAGAGCATCAGTCCCACGGGCAGTTCGCCGGGCTGCTGACACGGCAGGGAGACGGCGCAGCCGTCCAGTAAATTGACCACGGTTGTGTTGCGTAGCAGCAGGGCATTCAGACGGAAATACGCCTCGTCGTCCTGCAGTACGCTGGCAATGGGTGGGGCCACCACCGGCACCGTGGGTGACAGCACCGCATCAAAGCCAGCCAGCCGCTCGGTCATGCGGCCCGCCCATGCTTTGCGCGCCAGCAACAGATCGATGTAATCGGCCGCGCTGATGCCGGCCCCGCGTTCGATACGGCTGATTACGCGTGGGTCGTAGCAATCGCGGTGGGTAGCCATCAGCGGTCGGTGCCAGGCGTAACTTTCGGCGGCTGTCAGCCCACCGCCAGCCTGCAGGCGGGCGATGTCGGCCAGCTCTGGCATGTCAATCTCCTCCACGGTGGCGCCTGCCGCCCGCAGCCGGTCCACGGCGTGCGCAAAGGCACGGGAGACCGTGGTGTCGGCACCGTCGAGGAAGGTGTCGGCGGTCCAGGCGAAACGGCGGGCCGACAGAGGGCGGGAGGTCCGCCGGACTTCGGTGGCCGCAAGCACCTCGTGGGCGACGATGGCATCGCGCACCGACCTTGTCATCGCGCACGCGGTATCGAGGGTGGTGGACAGCGGCAGCGCTCCGGCGGTGGGCACCAGACGGGCAGTGGGCTTGAAGCCCACAATTCCGTTCAGAGCCGCAGGGATGCGGATTGAGCCACCCGTGTCAGAGCCCAGCCCCACAAACACCGCGCCGGTGGCGACCGACACCGCGGCCCCCGACGACGAGCCGCCGGGAATGCGCGGTGTCAACGGGTCGGCAGCGTTGTGTGGCGTGCCAAAGTGCGGGTTCAGGCCGACCCCGGCGTAGGCAAACTCCACCATGTTGGTGCGGCCCAGCACGGCGCCGCCAGCGCCGCGCAGCCTGGCCACGGCGGCCGCATCTTGCTCCGCAGGCCGCGCTTCTGCCAACACCTTCGAAGCGGCCCGGTTGGGCCAGCCTTGCATGTCAAAGAGGTCCTTGACCGATACCGGCAGCCCGGCCAGCGGCGAGTCAAGGTTGGCTTGGGCCGAATTGCTGCGCACTTCGTCGAACAGCGTCTGCAGAAACACCTGGTCACAGGCGCGTCTACTGGCTACAGCAATGCAGCGCTCGATTACCTCCGTCAGATGAATCTCACCGGCGCGCAGTTGCGCGCGCACTGCCACCAAATCGGGGGCCAACTCGGTGGGCTGTAGGGGGGGGGAGGGTGCGGAGGAAGCAGGCATCGGGTGCTATAATTGACGGGCTGTACACAGAGCTATCTCTCGCTCACGGTGCAGTAAATCGCAAACCAGTCCTACAAGGTGTTGCCTGTTGTGCCCGAGGCGGCGTTGGCTTCTCGGAGCGTAGTTTGGCAAAGCGGACTGGATTTTAGACCCAACCTTTGGAGTAATTTATGGCAACGACCATGCGTCAAATGCTGGAAGCTGGTGTGCATTTTGGCCACCAAACGCGCTTCTGGAATCCCAAGATGGCCCCTTTCATCTTCGGGCATCGAAACAAAATTCACATCATCAACCTGGAAAAATCGCTGCCGATGTTCCAGGAAGCGGCGAAGTTCGTTCGTCAGTTGTCTGCCAACCGCGGTACCATTTTGATGGTCGGTACCAAGCGTCAGGCCCGTGAAATCGTCGCTGCTGAAGCGCAGCGCGCCGGCGTGCCATATGTGGATCAGCGTTGGTTGGGCGGCATGTTGACCAACTTCAAGACCGTCAAAACCTCGATCAAGCGCCTGAAAGAGCTCAAGCTCCAGCAGGAAGCAGGTTTGGATACGCTGAGCAAGAAAGAGCAGCTGATGTTCAGTCGCGAAATCGAAAAGCTGGAAAAGGATATCGGCGGCATTCAGGACATGAACGCTCTGCCAGACGCGATTTTTGTGATCGACGTGGGCTACCACAAGATCGCTGTCGCCGAAGCCCGCAAGCTTGGCATTCCACTGATCGGCGTGGTCGATACCAACCACTCCCCGATCGGCATCGACTACGTGATTCCCGGCAACGACGACTCATCCAAAGCGGTTGCGCTGTACGCCCGTGAGATTGCTGACGCGATCATCGAAGGCCGTAACAACTCGGCGCAAGAGCTGGTCAAAGCCGTGGCCGCCACCGACGACGAGTTTGTTGAAGTCGAAGAAGCTGCGAGCTGAACCGCGTCCCGTACCAAAAAGGGGCTCGTGTAGCCCCTTTTTTTCAACCGAAATGAACTGACAACCGCAAATCTGGAGAATTGACATGGCAATCACTGCAAGCATGGTGGCTGAACTGCGCGCCAAGACCGACGCACCAATGATGGAATGCAAACGGGCGCTGACCGAAGCCAATGGCGACATGGAAAAGGCCGAGGAATTGCTGCGGGTCAAGCTGGGCAGCAAAGCAGGCAAGGCCGCCGGTCGCGTGACCGCCGAGGGCGTGGTCGCCAGCGCCATGGACGGCGACGTGGGTGCGTTGATTGAAGTCAACTGTGAAACCGATTTCGTTACCAAGAACGACAGCTTCCTGGCATTGAGCCGGGCCGCAGCGGAGCTGGTAGCCAAGAACAACCCCGCCGACATTGCGGCCTTGGGCGCGCTGCCTTACAGCCAGGACGGCTTCGGCCCAACGTTGGAAGACGTCCGCAAAGGCCTGATTGGCAAGATTGGTGAAAACATGAGCTTCCGCCGCTTTAAGCGGTACGCCACGGGTAACAAGCTGGCTGCGTACCTGCACGGTACCCGCATTGGCGTGCTGGTGGAATACGAAGGCGACGACGTGGCTGCCAAGGATGTCGCCATGCATGTGGCGGCCATGAAGCCAGTGTCGCTGACCAGCGCCGAAGTGCCGGCGGAATTGGTGGCTCGCGAACGCTCTGTGGCTGTGGCCAAGGCCGAGGAAGACAAGCAAAAGGCGATTGCCGAAGGCAAGCCCGTGCAGTCCGACGAGATCGTTGCCAAGCGCGTTGAGGGCGGCGTACAGAAGTACCTGAAAGAAGTTTCGCTGTACAACCAGTCTTTCGTGAAGAACGACAAACAGACGGTTGAGCAGATGCTCAAGGCCGCGGGAACCACGATCAAATCCTTCACGTTGTATGTGGTGGGTGAGGGCATTGAAAAAAAGGTGGACGACTTTGCTGCCGAAGTGGCCGCACAAGTCGCTGCCGCCAAGGGCGCAGCCTGATTTTCACCTGTGCCGGGCCGCTGCAAGGCTTGGCGCAGGCGCTAAACTAAGCGCAACTTATGGAGCCTGCCAACATGCCTTCTGACGGTCCTGTCCACAAGCGCATTTTGCTCAAGCTATCGGGTGAGGCGCTCATGGGCGATGACGCCTTTGGCATCAACCACGCCACCATTGTGCGCATGGTTGACGAAATTGCCGAGGTCACCCGGCTGGGCGTGGAGGTGGCAGTCGTCATCGGCGGCGGCAATATTTTCCGCGGCGTCGCGGGGGGGTCGGTCGGTATGGACCGTGCAACCGCCGACTACATGGGCATGCTGGCCACCGTGATGAACGCATTGGCGCTCGCTGACACCATGAACAAGGCGGGGTTGATTGCCCGGGTCATGTCGGCGATTGCGATTGAGCAGGTGGTGGAGCCATACATTCGCCCCAAAGCCTTGCAGTACCTCGAAGAAGGCAAGGTTGTGATTTTTGCGGCTGGAACCGGCAACCCGTTTTTCACCACCGACACGGCCGCTGCGCTGCGCGGTGCCGAAATCGGTGCCGAGGTGGTCCTCAAGGCGACCAAGGTCGATGGGGTGTACACCGCTGATCCCAAGCTTGACCCCGCCGCCACGCGCTACAGCGCACTCACTTTTGACAAGGCCATGGCTGGCAACCTCGGCATCATGGACGCGACTGCCTTTGCGCTGTGTCGCGACCAAAAGCTGCCAATCAAGGTGTTCTCGATCTTCAAGCACGGCGCGCTCAAGCGTGTCGTGATGGGCGAGGACGAAGGCACATTGGTCCACGTTTAAGCCGGTAGCCAGCGGGCGTGGCCTGCGGAACCGACCTCACTGGAGTTCGCCATGACGATAGACGACATCAAAAAGAACGCAGAAGCCCGCATGCACCAGTCGGTGGAGGCTTTCAAGGTCAACCTGACCAAGATACGTACCGGCCGGGCCAATCCGGCCTTGCTTGACTCGGTGCATGTGGATTACTACGGCTCAATGGTGCCAATCAGCCAGGTTGCCAACGTTGGCCTGCTAGATTCCCGCACCATCAGTGTTCAGCCTTGGGAAAAGGGCATGGGCGCGAAGATTGAAAAAGCCATTCGCGAAAGCGATCTCGGTCTGAATCCGTCGTCGCAAGGTGACTTGTTGCGTGTGCCACTGCCATTGATGTCCGAGGAACGCCGCAAGGAACTTACCAAGCTGGTTCGCGCCGAGGGCGAGAGCGCCAAAGTGGTGGTCCGCAGCCTGCGTCGTGAGGCCAACGAGGCGACCAAGAAACTGGTGAAGGACAAGCTGGCGTCGGAAGATGACGAGCGCCGCACCCACGATGATGTCCAGAAGATCACCGACCGCACCATTCTGGAGATCGACAAACTGGTCGCTGGCAAGGAACAAGACATCATGGCGGTATGAAACGGGCTCCGGCGCTCCTGACGTTGCTCGGTACGATGCCCGCAGAACGGCATGTGCCTTGCCTGGTACTCTGCGCCAGACCTAACTTGCCGGTGCGCTGAAAGGCCTGTGTCACCATGAGCACCCCCCATCACATCGCCATTGTCATGGACGGCAATGGTCGTTGGGCGACCCGACGCTTCCTGCCGCGTGTGGCTGGCCACCGCCAGGGGGTCGAATCGCTGCGCCGTTGTGTGCAGGCCTGTAGCGACCGCGGTGTCGAGGTACTCACGGTGTTTGCTTTTTCTTCGGAGAACTGGAACCGGCCGCCCGACGAGGTGTCTGGCCTGATGGGGCTGATGGCCAGTGCGCTGTCGAGCGAAGTCCAGGCACTCCAGCGCAACGGGGTACGCATTCACTTTATCGGCGACCTGAGCCCGCTGTCACCCCGCTTGCGGGGCGGCTTGGTCGAGGCCGAGCAGGCAACAGCAGACAACCGTCGTCTGGTGCTCAATGTCTGCTTTAACTACGGCGGCCGGTGGGACATCACGCAGGCGGCCGCCAAATTGGTGGCACAGGGCAAGCCCCTGACCGAAGGCGCGCTGTCGCAGGCGATGGCGCTGGGCCACGTGCCGGACCCTGACCTCGTTATTCGCACTGGGGGTGAGCAGCGCCTGAGCAACTTTCTGCTTTGGCAGGCGGCCTACGCAGAACTCTATTTCAGCGACAAGCTGTGGCCCGAATTCGACGAGGCAGAACTGGACCGGGCGTTGACCTCGTTCAGCCAGCGGGAACGGCGATTTGGCATGACCTCCGAACAAGTGCAGCGGGTCGCCTGATGCTGAAAACCCGCATCATCACGGCGGTGTTGTTGCTAGCGGTGTTGTTGCCCGCGCTGTTTTACGATGTCCCAGAGCCGTTTTGTGTCCTGTCCTTGGTCTTCATTACGGCGGCTGGCTGGGAATGGGGGCGACTCAACGGCTGCAGGCAGTTTGTGTCGGTGACCCTCGCGCTGGTCTGCCTGGCGTTGTGTCTCAGCGCCTGGGCGTTCGGGTGGCTGGCAGTGCCCTCTCGTACGGTTTGGCTGGCCGTGGGTGCTGCCTGGGTGCTTGGCAGTGCGGCTTTGTTGCGCACTGGGGTGGGCGGGTGGGGTCAATTGCCACTGGCCCTGCGCTTGACCGCTGGTGTACTGGTGTTGTGTTTCGCCTGGCTGGCGATGGCCCAAGCGCGATTCATTGGCGTTAATTTTCTGCTGTCGGCACTGGTGCTGGTGTGGGTGGCGGACGTTGCGGCTTACTTTGCTGGGCGTGCACTGGGTGGGCGTTTCAGCCGGTCTAAGCTGGCTGCGAGTATCAGCCCAGGCAAAAGTTGGGAAGGTGTCTGGGGCGGCATGGTGGGAGTGCTGCTGCTGGCGGGCCTGTGGAGCTGGATTGATCAGCACTGGCAGCTGCAGGTGCCCAGCCTGTACAGCCGGTTGGCCGCGCAGGGACTGTGGCTTTTGGCGTTGGGTGCTGTTTTTCTGTCGGCCATGAGCGTGGTGGGTGATCTGGTGGAGTCCTTGGTCAAGCGCAGTGCCGGCGCCAAGGACAGCAGTGGTTTGTTGCCTGGTCACGGTGGGGTGCTGGACCGAGTCGATGCGCTGTTGCCTGTGTTGCCTTTGGTGATGATGCTGGCCACACGATGAGTCGCCGCCAACGCGTCACGGTGCTGGGTTCGACCGGCTCCATCGGGAAAAACACACTGGACGTGGTAGCGCGTCACCCTGAGCGTTTTTCTGTATTTGCCCTGAGCGCCGCCACGCAGGTGGATGCGCTGCTCGCCCAATGCGCTCAATTCCAACCCACCTATGCGGTGATGGTCAGTTCGGCCCACAGCCAATTGCTGGCCGAAAAAATCAAAGCCAATGGGCTCCCGACACGGGTATTGTCTGGTGACGACGCGCTTGAAAGAATCGCGTCGCATGCCGAGGTGGACGCCGTGATGGCCGCCATTGTGGGTGCGGCCGGTCTGGCGTCCTGCATTGCCGCGGCCCGTGCCGGAAAGCGCCTCTTGCTGGCCAACAAGGAAGCACTGGTGGTGGGGGGCGAGGTGTTCCTAGCGGCCGTTCGCGAGGGCGGAGCCCGTCTGCTTCCGATTGACAGCGAGCACTCCGCGATCTTCCAGTCGCTCCCCGAGGACCCTGCCTGTTGGGCCGAGCGGGTGGAGAAAATCATCCTCACGGCATCGGGCGGACCTTTCCGCAACCGGGCGCCTGCGAGCTTGCGCGACGTCACACCCGAGCAGGCCTGCGCCCATCCGTCCCGGCCATCAGCGCAGGCGGCATGGTCAAAGG
>CAZANT010000006.1:10903-21792 GCA_964486575.1 uncultured Burkholderiaceae bacterium
ACTGGGTCATGGGTGCAAAGATTTCGGTCGACTCTGCCACGATGATGAACAAGGCGCTGGAAGTGATCGAGGCGCATCATTTGTTTGGGATGCGGCCTTCGCAGATCGACGTCGTGATTCACCCGCAGAGCGTGGTGCATTCGATGGTTCAGTACCGCGACGCCTCTGTCGTGGCGCAGCTCGGTACCCCAGACATGCGCGGGCCGATTGCTTACGGTTTGGCCTGGCCAGACCGCGTCGCTAGCGGCGCGGCGGCGCTGGACTTCACCCGCATGCCAGCGATGACTTTTGAGTCGTTTGACAGCAACGACCACCGCGCGCGCTTTCCTGGACTTCAGTTGGCCTGGGACACGCTCAACGGCACGCCCGGCAGTTGTGCGGTGCTGAATGCCGCTAACGAGGTGGGCGTTCAGGCGTTCTTGCGCCGTCGCATCCGTTTCGACCAGATCCACGCGGTAAATCAGGCGACGCTGGCCCGGGTGGTGACCCAAGTACCGGCCTCTCTGGTCGATTTATTGGCACTCGATGCCGAGGCCCGCAGCGTGGCGGAACAATATGTGCAGCAGCACGGCCCAATGTAGGCCTTCAGGAGACAAACATGTTGACACTGGTTGCGTTCATTGTGGCCCTGGGTTTGTTGATTGCGGTCCATGAGTACGGCCATTACCGTGTGGCTGTGGCGTGCGGCGTCAAGGTGTTGCGCTTCTCGGTTGGTTTTGGTAAGCCACTGGTGCGTTGGCAGCCCAAGGGCAGCCCGACCGAATTTGTGCTGGGCGCCTTTCCGCTCGGTGGCTACGTGAAGATGCTGGATGAGCGTGAGGCCCCGGTCCCAGACCACGAGCGCCATCTGGCGTTCAACACCCAACCATTGCGATCCCGCGCCGCCATCGTTGCGGCCGGCCCGGTCGCCAACTTGGTGTTGGCTGTGCTGCTCTACGCCGGTGTCAACTGGATTGGTGTGGAGCACCCCCAGGCACAGCTGGCAAGTCCCGTTCCGGGTTCGTTGGCCCAGGCCGCGGGCCTGCATGGGGGCGAAAAAGTGCTGGAGGCCTCTCTGGAAGGGGGCGGTATGTCGCCGGTGCGTTCGTTTGAGGAACTGCGTTGGTTGATGACACGCGGCGCCCTTGACAGCCGTGACCTGTTTTTGCGGATCGAAGAGCCCGAACGCGGCCGAACCCGCGAGGTACGGCTTGAGTTGAGCCGTGTCAGTGCCCGCGATGCCGATGCCCAGATGTTCCGGAAAATAGGTATCGTGGGCCCATGGACGCAGCCGGTCGTCGGCGAGGTCATGGCGGGTGGCGCCGCAGCGCGTGCGGGCCTGCGCAAGGGCGATGTGGTGCTGAAGGTGGGCGAAAAGCCAGTGGTGGACGGGCAGCAGTTGCGCGAGCTCATCCGCGAATCTGTCGAAGCGGGCAAGCCGGTCGCCCGTAATTGGCAACTTCAGCGCGATGGTACCTCCCTGCGACTTGATGTCCTCCCTGACCTGCGGCAAGAGGGAGGTCAGTCCGTGGCGCGCATTGGCGCTTACATCGGTGGGCCACCCGAATTTGTGACCGTACGTTACGGTGTTCTGGAGGGACTGAGCCTCGGCGCCGTACGCACCTGGGAGGTGTCGGTACTCACACTGAAGATGCTGGGCAAGATGGTGGTCGGCGAGGCCTCGCTGAAGAACCTCACCGGCCCGATCACGATTGCCGACTACGCGGGCAAGTCGGCCAGCCTGGGTTTGACGCAGTACCTCGTGTTTCTGGCGCTGATCAGCGTCAGTCTTGGGGTGTTGAACCTGCTGCCGCTACCCGTCCTCGACGGGGGGCACCTGATGTATTATCTTTGGGAGGGCGTGACCGGGCGCAGCATCTCTATTGCGTGGATGGAGCGCCTGCAGCGCGGCGGTGTCGCGATCCTGCTGGTCATGATGTCCATTGCCCTGTTCAACGATGTCACCCGACTGCTAGGTTAGACCTGCCGCAAGGCTTTTTCATGAAACATCAAATCATTCGCTTCAAGGGCAAGACACTGTCAACCGTCGCCGCATTGCTGCTGGCGGCCAACCCGGCTTGGGCGGTCGACCCGTTCACCCTGCGCGACATTCAGGTCGAAGGCCTTCAGCGCATCGAGCCCGGTACAGTTTTCGCGTCGCTGCCTTTCCGTGTGGGCGACAACTACAGCGACGACAAAGGATCTGCCGCGATCCGTGCGCTGTTCGCGCTCGGCCTGTTCAAAGACGTACGGCTGGAAGTCAATGGCGATGTGCTGGTGGTGATTGTCGAAGAGCGTCCCACCGTGGCGAACGTTGAATTTGTGGGTACCAAAGAGTTCGACAAGGAAGCATTGCAGGCGGCCTTGCGCGACATCGGCCTGACCGAAGGCCGTCCGTTTGACAAGGCCCTGGCCGACCGCGCCGAGCAAGAGCTCAAGCGTCAGTACATCAACCGGAGCCTGTACGGTGTGGAAGTGGTGATCACGGTCACCCCCATCGAGCGCAATCGCGTCAACGTGACCTTCAACGTGGTCGAAGGCGACGTGGCCAAAATCAAAGAGATCCGGATTGCCGGCAACAAGGCGTTCAGCGAGTCCACGCTGCGCGGCCTGTTCGACCTCGACACCGGTGGTTGGCTGAGTTTTTACACCAAGAGTGACCGTTATTCCCGCGCCAAACTCAACGCGGATCTCGAAACGCTCAAGTCCTACTATCTGGCACGTGGTTACTTGGAGTTCCGGGTCGACTCCACCCAAGTTGCCATTTCACCCGACAAACAAAGCATTTCCATCACCCTCAATGTGACCGAGGGCGAGCGGTTTGTGGTGTCGGGCGTGAAGCTCGAAGGCAACTACCTCGGCAAAGAAGAAGAATTCAAGACACTGGTCACCATCAAGCCGGGCGAGGCCTACAACGCCGACCTCGTCGCCAGCACCACCAAAGGTTTTACCGACTACTTTGGCACCTTTGGCTACGCGTTCGCACGGGTCGAGGCCCGGCCGGAGATCGACCGCGTCAACAACCGCGTGGCTTTTGTGCTGCAAGCCGAGCCGGCCCGCCGTGCTTACGTGCGGCGCATCAGCGTTGGTGGCAACAGCCGCACCCGTGACGAAGTGATCCGGCGTGAATTCCGTCAGTTTGAGTCGTCCTGGTACGACGGCGACAAGATCAAACTTTCTCGCGACCGCGTGGACCGCCTGGGCTTCTTCAAGGATGTGAACGTTGAAACTGTCGAGGTTCCCGGTACGTCCGACCAGGTGGACCTGAACGTGGTGGTGGCCGAAAAGCCAACTGGCAACCTGCTCATCGGCGCCGGTTTCTCAAGTGCTGAAAAACTGTCGCTGACTTTCAGCATCAAGCAAGAGAACATTTTCGGTTCTGGCAACTACCTCGGTCTGGAGCTGAACACCAGCAAATTCAACCGCCAGCTGGTTCTCAGCACGACCGATCCCTACTTTACGGCCGACGGCATCTCACGTACCTACGACGTGTACTACCGTGCCACGCGCCCGTTCAACGACCAGGGCGGCGACTACCAGCTCATCACCACCGGCGGGGGCATCCGTTTCGGAGTGCCATTCAGCGAGTCCGACACGGTGTTTTTTGGGGCTGGCTTGGAGCAGACCACCATCAAGCCGGGCACCAACATTCCAGCCGCCTACTTGGCTTACGCCAACGAGTTCGGCTTCACCAGCCAGTCGCTGCCCTTGACGATTGGCTTCGCCCGCGACAGCCGGGACAGCGCCTTGGTTCCCACCCGTGGTCGCTTCCAACGCGCCAACGCCGACTTCGGCGTGGCCGGTGATGTGAAATACGTGCGCGGCAACTACCAGATCCAGCAGTACATCCCGATCAACCGCCAATTCACCGTTGCTTTGAACGGTGAGCTGGGTTACGGCAAAGGCCTGGGCGGCAACCCGTTCCCGATATTCAAGAACTTCTACAGCGGCGGCCTGGGTTCGGTGCGCGGCTTCGAGCAGGGCACGCTTGGTCCGCGTGACATCACCGGCTCCTTCATTGGCGGCTCCAAGAAGGTCACGCTGAACGCCGAACTCAGTTCGCCGTTCCCTGGCGCCGGCAACGACCGCACCTTGCGACTGTTCGGTTTCTTTGACGCTGGCAATGCCTACGGTGACAACGACCCGATTCGGCTCAACACCTTGCGCACGTCGGCCGGTTTTGGCCTGAGCTGGATTTCGCCGGTGGGCCCGTTGCGCATCGCGATCGCCAACCCGATCAAGAAGGAAGCGGGCGATAGAATCCAGAAATTGCAATTCCAGATCGGAACGTCGTTCTAATGAAGTCTTTATCCCTCACACCGCTGTTTGGTTTGGCGCTGGGCGCGGTGCTGGCGTGCGGCGCCGTGCAGGCTCAGGAATTCCGTGTAGGCTTTGTCAACACCGACCGTATCTTCCGCGAAGCCAATGCCGCCAAGGCTGCCCAGAGCAAGCTGGAGCAGGAGTTTTCCAAGCGTGAAAAAGAGCTGGTCGATGGGGGGAACACCCTGAAGGCGCTCTCCGACAAGTTTGAACGCGAGGCGCCCACATTGTCTGAAAGCCAGCGCGCCGCGCGGCAAAAGCAATTGATCGACCAAGACCGCGAGTTCGCGCGCAAGCGCCGCGAATTCCAGGAGGACCTTAATGCGCGCAAGAACGAAGAGCTGCAGCAGGTCCTGGAGCGCGCCAACCGCATCGTCAAGCAGGTGGCTGAGGCCGAGAAGTACGACGTGATCCTGCAGGAAGCCGTCTACATCAACCCCAAACACGACATCACCGAAAAGGTCCTCCGGACGCTGAACGCCGGTGGCAAGTAAGAGACCACCAGCGTGGCGCTGCGTCTAGGCACGGTCGTTGAAGCGCTGGGCGGGGAACTGCATGGTGACCCCAACATCCTGATAGCCGGTTTGGCACCCCTGGAAACAGCGGGTGCCGGTCAGCTGGCATTCCTCAGCCATCCCAAATACCAGTCTCAGTTGGCGGCATCAGCCGCCGCCTGTGTGATCGTGGCGCCTGCGATGCGAGACGCTGCACTGGCCCGCGGCAACACCATTGTGGTGGACCAACCTTACCTCTACTTTGCCAGGGTCACCCAACTCTGGAAACGTCAACTGCCACCCACCAACGGGCCACGCATCCACCCCAGTGCGGTGGTGGACGACGGCGCTGTTGTCGACCCCACGGCAGTGATTGGACCGCTGTGCGTGGTCGAGCGCGGTGCCCGCATCGGCGCTGGCACGGTATTGAAGTCTCGCATCACGGTGGGGGAGGGTTGCCAAATCGGTGACCGTTGCTTACTGCACCCCGGCGTCGTGATTGGAGCCGATGGGTTTGGCTTCGCCCCAAACGCAGGCGCCTGGGAAAAGATCGAACAGCTCGGTGCCGTACGGATTGGCCACGATGTGGAAATTGGCGCCAACACCTGCATTGACCGGGGCGCGCTCCAGGACACGGTCATCGGTAACGGCGTGAAGCTCGACAACCTCATCCAGATTGGCCACAACGTACGCATCGGCGACCACACTGCAATGGCGGGTTGCGTTGGCGTGGCGGGCAGTGCGACGATTGGTGCGCATTGCACCATCGGTGGCGCTGCGATGATATTGGGGCACCTGACGTTGGCCGATCATGTGAGTATCTCCGTGGGCACGGTGGTGACGCGGTCCATTGCCGAGCCTGGGCTGTACACCGGCGTCTTCCCCATCGACGAAAATGCGCGCTGGGAAAAAACTGCCGCCACTTTGAAACAAATCCACCGCTTGCGCGAGCGCATCAAAGCGCTTGAAGCCAGCGTATCCGCATCGCCTCCGAACGAACAACAACCATGATGGACATCTACCAAATTTTGCAAAAGCTGCCCCACCGCTACCCGATCTTGCTGGTGGACCGGGTGCTGGAGGTGGAAAAAGGCGTGCGCATCAAGGCGCTGAAAAACGTGTCGGTGAACGAGCCATTTTTTGTGGGCCACTTCCCGCACCGCCCAGTGATGCCCGGAGTGTTGATTCTGGAAGCGCTGGCCCAGGCGGCGGCACTGCTGTCGTTCGCCACGCTCGACATCACCTTGGACGAGAAAACGATCTATTACTTCGCTGGCATTGACGGTGCCCGTTTCAAGCGTCCGGTGGAGCCCGGTGACCAGCTGATCCTGGACGTCGAACTCGGACGGGCCAAGGCGGGTATCTACAAGTTCAACGCCAAAGCCTGGGTCGGCACTGACTTGGCTGCCGAGGCGGAACTGATGTGCACCATGCGCAAGGTGGCCTGAGGCGGGCAAGATGAGTTTGATTCACCCCACCGCGCTGGTCGATCCGCAGGCTGAGCTCGACAGCTCGGTCAGCGTCGGTCCCTACACCACCATCGGCCCGAACGTGCGCATTGGCGCAGGAACCACCGTGGGCGCGCATTGTGTGATCGAGGGGTACACCACCATCGGTCGCGACAACCGCATCTTCCAGTTCAACTCGCTGGGTGCCGTGCCGCAGGATAAAAAATACGCGGGTGAGCCCTGCGAGCTGCGCGTGGGTGACCGTAACACCATCCGCGAGTTTTGCACCTTCAACATTGGCTCGCCAGGCGACTTGCACTACACCCAGGTGGGCAACGACAACTGGATCATGGCCTACGTCCACGTGGCGCACGATTGCGTGGTGGGCAACCACACCATCATCGCTAACAGCACCCAGCTGGCTGGCCATGTGCATGTGGGCGACTGGGCCATTCTGGGCGGCTTCACCGGCGTGCACCAGTTCGTGCGCATCGGCGCGCACTGCTTCACCGCGATCAGCTCGGTGCTGGTGGCTGACTTGCCGCCCTTTGTGATGTGTCAAGGCCAGCCGGCCAAGGCGCGTTCGATGAATTTTGAGGGCCTGCGCCGCCGCGGTTTCTCCGCCGCCCGCATCGGTGCGGTCAAGGCCATGCACAAGCTGCTCTACCGCAGCGAGTTGACGTTGGAACTGGCTCAGCAACGCATCGAAGCATTGACCGCCGATACGCCCGACGCCGCGCCTGACGTGCAACTGATGCTCGACTTCCTCGCGCAGACCTCGGCCCAGCGTGGCATCGTCCGTTAGGGCGAAGACCATGGGTGCCGCGCCACGCTTGAGCTTGGTGGCTGGGGAAACCTCCGGGGACCTGCTCGCGGGTCTGTTGCTTGACGGGGTGGGCGCCAAGTGGCCCACGTTCACCGCCAGCGGTATTGGCGGGCCGCACATGGCCCAGCGGGGCTTCGACGCGTGGTGGCCCAGCGAGCGGCTGGCGGTGCGCGGTTACGTGGAAGTGCTGCGGCACTACCTCGGTATCCTGCGCATCCGAAACCAGTTGAAGGCCCGTTTGTTGCACGAACGGCCCGACGTATTCATCGGGGTAGACGCCCCCGATTTCAACCTTGACCTGGAGGCCGACCTGCGGGACGCTGGTATTCGAACCGTGCATTTTGTCTGTCCGTCCATCTGGGCCTGGCGGCCGGAGCGGGTAGAAAAAATCAAGCGCAGCGTAGACCATGTGCTGTGCATCTTTCCGTTCGAACCGGCCCTGCTGGCGGAGCACGGCATCGCCGCCACCTACGTGGGCCACCCACTGGCGAACGTGATTCCCATGGAACCCGACCAAGCCGCCGCCCGGCGAAGGCTCGGCTTGGCCGAACACGGGCCAGTGGTGGCGCTGCTGCCTGGCAGCCGGGGCTCGGAAATCCAGTACATCGCCCCGCGATTCTTTGAGGCGGCGGTGCAGATGAAGCTGGCCCGGCCCGGCATCCGCTTTGTGGTTCCTTGCGTACCGGCGCAACGGGCAGCGGTAGATGCCGTTGCGCAGGCCAGTGGGCTATCGGTAGCGGGTGACGAGCCCGACGTTCTGTTGCTGGTTGGACAATCTCACACCGCCTTGGCGGCTTGTGACGTCACCCTGATCGCCAGCGGCACCGCCACGCTGGAGGCAGCGCTGTTCAAGCGGCCGATGGTGATTGCCTATGCGATGAACCCCCTGTCGCTGTGGCTGATGCGGCGCAAGCAACTGCAGCCTTGGGTGGGCCTGCCAAACATCCTCTGCAATGACAGCGTGGTGCCCGAACTAATTCAGGATGCGGCAAGCCCGGCGGCGCTGGCCGAGGCCACTTTGGCCTGGCTTGACGACAGCCCCGCAGGACGGCAAAAAACCGCCGCCCTGAACCAGCGCTTCACCGCGCTGCACCACGAATTGCGACGTGACACCGGCCGCCTGGCCACCGAAGCCCTGGAGGCGATATGCGCACGCGCCGGTTCCTGAAGGCCGAGCAGGCCAGTCTGGCCTGGGACGCGCTGGGCCTGGTGGCCGGTGTGGACGAAGCTGGCCGGGGCCCGTTGGCCGGGCCAGTGGTGGCGGCTGCGGTGATTCTGGACGACATGAATCCGATTGACGGGCTGGCCGATTCCAAAAAGCTCACGCCTCTGCGCCGTGAACGGTTGTACGACGAAATCCGCGCCAAGGCGCTGTGCTGTTCGATCGCCGAATCCAGCGTGGAAGAGATCGACCGGTTCAACATCCTGCAGGCCACCCTGCTGGCGATGCGCCGTGCGGTGCTCGGCCTGCGGCTGAAGCCGGCCAAGGTGCTGGTGGACGGCAACCGACTGCCGGTGCTGGACGTGCTGGCCGAAGCCATCGTGCGCGGTGACGCCACCGTGCCGGCAATTTCGGCCGCATCCATCTTGGCCAAGGTGCACCGCGACCGCTGGTGCGCCGAGCTGGATGCGCAATTCCCGCAGTACGGCTTTGCCAACCACAAGGGCTACGGTACGGCGGTGCACTTGGCCGCTTTGCGGGCGCATGGCGCCTGTCCGCAGCACCGCCGCTCGTTTGCGCCGGTGCGCCAGGCGGGCGATGCCTTGGAGCCGCTGGCATGAGTGACCTGCCCAACCCGCTGCTGGTCAGCTCGCGCGACAACCCGCTGGTCAAGGAGTTGCGGCTGCTCGCGCAGGACAGCACGGCCTACCGCAAACTTGGCCGCGTTTGGCTTGAAGGTGACCATTTGTGTCGTGCGGCGCTCGACAAAGGCCAAACACCGGCTGTGGCGGTGTTTTCGGAGTCTTTTTGGCCCCAGGCTGCTGTGAAATACAGGGGTGTAGCTACAAAAATTGTAGTGATTCCCGACCGCCTGCTGGCCGACATCAGTGGCCTGGAATCGCCAGCGCCCATGGGTTTTGTGTTGCCGCTGCCCACCCTAACAACGGAACTGCAGCCTGGCCTCGCCAGCGTGGTGCTGGACCGGCTGCAGGACGCTGGCAACGTCGGCTCAGTGCTGCGCAGTGCAGCAGCCTTTGGTTTTCGCCAGGTGCTGGCGCTCAAGGGTTCGGCCGCGCTGTGGTCGCCCAAGGTGCTGAGGGCCGGCATGGGGGCGCATTTCAGCCTGCAGTTGGTTGAAGGCTTGGCGCCGGAAGCGCTGTCGGGGCTGCGGCTGCCTCTGGTGGTGACCAGTTCTCACCGCGGCGAATGGCTGCACGAGCAGCGCCTCCCCCAGACCTGCGCCTGGGTTTTTGGCCACGAAGGGCAGGGCGTGTCGGAGGCGCTGGAAGGGCTGGCCAACCACTTTGTGCGCATTGCCCAGCCGGGCGGCGAAGAATCGCTCAATGTGGCTGCTGCTGCTGCCATCTGTCTTCACGCCAGCGCCACCGGGTGAGGCCTCTAAACGCCGGGTCTGAGCGTTGCCCTCGGCTATAATCTGAGGCTACCACGCACCCCCGTACGCTCAGCGCAGCCAAGCCTCACTCCCTCACAAAAGCAAGTCCAGGAGCCCGTCTCTTGCGCACGCTTGGGCGTACCCGCACAAACCGGAGAACCCAGTGCTTTTGTCTCTACAGGGAACCCACCCGCTCGCCATCCTGGCGCTGGCAGACGGCACAGTCTTTATCGGCAACTCGATTGGCGCCACCGGCGCCACGGTCGGCGAGGTGGTGTTCAACACCGCCATGACCGGCTACCAGGAAATCCTGACCGACCCCAGCTACTGCCAGCAGCTCGTCACCCTGACGTACCCGCACATCGGCAATTACGGGGTCAACTCGGAAGACGTCGAAGCCGAGAAAGTCCACGCCGCTGGCCTGATCATCAAAGACCTGCCGCGGATTGCGTCCAACTTCCGCGCGTCCATGACCTTGTCGCAGTACCTGGTGCGCGAAAACACGGTGGCAATTGCCAACATCGACACCCGCCAACTCACCCGGCTGCTGCGCACCAAAGGCGCACAAAACGGCTGCATCGTTGGACTGCCTGCGGGTGAGCTCGCCGACCAGGCCGCAATCGACCGGGCTGTGGCTGCGGCCCAGGGTGCGCCCAGCATGGCCGGCCTCGACCTGGCCAAGGTTGTGAGCGTGACCCAGTCGTACGACTGGACCCAAACCGAATGGCGTTTGGCGAACCCGGATGGTAAGTCCGGCTACGGCACACAAAGCGCCCCCCGCTTTCATGTGGTCGCCTACGACTACGGCGTGAAGAAAAACATCCTGCGCATGTTGGCGGAACGTGGCTGCAAAGTGACGGTGGTGCCCGCGCAAACCCCGGCCAAAGACGTGCTGGCGTTGAAGCCCGACGGCGTGTTCCTGTCCAACGGCCCCGGTGACCCGGAGCCGTGCGACTACGCAGTAGCCGCCGCCCGCGAACTCATCGAGACTGGCATCCCGACCTTCGGCATCTGCCTGGGCCACCAGATCATGGCGCTGGCCAGCGGGGCCAAGACCTTCAAAATGAAGTTTGGTCACCACGGTGCCAACCACCCCGTGAAAGACTTGGATACCGGCAGGGTGAGCATCACCAGTCAGAACCACGGTTTTGCGGTGGACGAGGAGTCCTTGCCTGCGAACTTACGCGCCACCCACATCAGCCTGTTCGACAACACGCTGCAGGGCCTGGCCCGCACCGACAAGCCCGCGTTCTGCTTCCAGGGCCAC